>CAMCBD010000048.1 GCA_945872825.1 Nitrosomonas ureae | reverse complement strand
AATACGTAACGTCCCCGCTGTGCAGCCAATCTTTGATGCCATCGATTTGATCGCCGACCATTGCGATTCATGCTCCTTTTGCTGCTCAAATACCAATCTTACCGCTCGTTCTCGTACTTCCGGTGAATAACTGATTTGATTCTTCATCTTCTCATCCTCCTCTCAAATCATTTTATCTCCGGAAAACCCGGGGCGATTCAAACAGGAAGTTACCGGATATATTGAAATCTTTTATAGTCGGCAGCGAAAACAAGAAAGACTGGGCTATTTATCACCAGCAAAATTCACACAACGATACTATATAAATCTACTCGCTGCTTAATCACATGTACTCAATTTTGGCAACACACCTCAGATTTTGTTACACCAAACAATCTGGAATGATGTTGCAAAATAGAAGGGTATCGATGTATGTCAACCATCCGCTTATTTCGGTGAATTATTATCCCCAATGAAAATCTAATGGATATATCTGACAGATAAACAGTACCGGTTGATCATGGTTATTTTGTATTCGATAATTTTTACTCAACTTCAGAATTACCAGGAAAAGCCGTAAGTGATCTTTGATTATTGTATCAATATAGTGTGATATTAATAATATCGTTTTCAGAACATGTTATATGGAGGTGATAGCAATGATTAGAGAACTTTCTTTTGATGATGAAGATATCATTTATCCTGCTGATAGTATGAATGACGAGGATGATCTACTGGCGGATAGCAAAATTCCACCCGGGAAGTTTGCAAAAATAATTGACGAATTTGAGGCTGCCAAGGATGATTTTGACGATAACGATAACGAATTCGATACAGTCAAGCATGATTTTGACGATGATAATGATGTTACGCTTGATTCGTTAGGACTGCGTTAGTTTCTTAAACTCTACAACAGCACTTGTTGCATAGCGAACGTAGCATAACAGTCTATCTATGGAACAAGTAACGGTGAATACAAACGTAGAAATCTTCGAGAAAACAGTTTGTTTTGAAGGATTCTTTCGTATCGACCGTTACCGCTTGCGTCATCGATTATTCAGCGGTGACTGGAGTCACCCGCTGGTACGTGAGTTATTCGAGCGCGGTCATGCCGCCGCAGTCTTGCCGTATGATCCAGTCCGCGATGAAGTCGTCCTGATAGAGCAATTCCGCGTTGGCGCCCTGAATGCTCCCGGTGGGCCGTGGTTGATGGAAATTGTAGCCGGCATTATCGAAGCGGATGAAACACCGGAAGACGTAGTAAAACGCGAGAGCATCGAAGAAGCCGACTGTATCATTACCAACCTGATTCCATTGTATAACTTTCTAGTTAGCCCCGGCGGCGCCACTGAAAGTGTTGCTTTATTCTGCGGCCGGGTTGATACGACGCATGCCGGTGGCATCCATGGCGCCAGTGAAGAAGGCGAAGATATCAAAGTACATGTCGTTGCATTGGATACAGCACTCGCGCTATTACGAACCGGAAAAATCAATTCAGTCAGCGCAATCATCGCCTTGCAGTGGCTGGCCTTAAACCGCGATCATGTGCGAGCCATGTGGGCATCTTGAGCAGTCGCGATCTGGATTGCGGATTAGCAGGCCAAGCAACACCACAAAAAGGAAGCAAAAATTGCGCGCGGCGCTCAGTGAACAGCAACCCAGCGCTTCAGCGATCAGCGCGCCAGCAATCCGCTATTCGATGGGGGACGAACACAATACCCGGAAACCGACATAATAGTTGCGATCGTCAGGATGGGGGCTGAAGCGCACCGATGCGCGCACGCCGCCCGGAGCATTGCCCCAGGAACCACCGCGCAGCACGCGGGCCTGTGTGTCCGTCGTGTCATCATTGCACCGTTGCGCATTGTCGTCGAACTGGTTACGCCAGTTCGAGCATGTCCATTCCCAGACATTGCCTGACATGTCGTACAAGCCGAACCGGTTCGCGGCGAAACTGCCCACCGGCGCGGATTCCTTGCTGTCCCATGAACTGCCGCAACCATCACAATTGGCCTTGTTGCTGCCTGGTTCATTACCCCAAGGATAAGCTGTCGTTGTTTCTGCGCGCCGCATATTCCCATTCCGCTTCGGTCGGCAAACGGCACTGGTTGTTAGTCTGCTCCCCCAGCCAGCGTGCATACGCTACCGCGTCAAACCAATTCACATTAACGACCGGCCGGTTGCCGCGCCCGCCTTGGGCGGTATTTGGAAACGCAATGGCTGTGTTGCCGGAACGGTGCTGCTGCCAGACATAATAATCATACTGCTCGTAAGTGACTTCGGTTTTTCCCAGGTAGAAAGGCCGTGCGATGTCAATCGGTTTGCCGGGCACACCAAAGTTCTTTTCCGCTTCGCCAAGATTGGCGATAAACGCGGCGTCTTGCTCGCCCATGTTAAAAGAGCCGGATGGAATGGGTTTCTCAGTTAATGCGGGCAGTGGTGGTGCGTAGCCTAAGCGGAAACGTTGCAGCGTCCAGATCATATCCGGGGATAAATCATGTTTCTGCACCCAAGTTATTGATTCCGCACCATACACAACGATCATTGCCAGCAATGCAACAAGCGTGACTTGCGCACGGCGGCTCCATGCGAGAAAGCGGCCCTCAGTAGTATTCCTGGGGATGCGTAGCGCACGGTATTTGTTGAGGTCAAAATACCTGAGGCTCCACAAACGCCCCAAGCCTTTGCTTTGCTGCCATTGCTTACTTTCGTGGATAAACTGCTGGCGATATAGGTCACGATCACGGTTCTTTTCGATGTAACCGTAGAGTGTGGGCCAGTAATCGGTTAGTTTTCCCGTTTTTTCATCCTTGCTGCGTGCGCGAATCAGGGTTTCGTGGATCAGGTCGACATAGTGCTGATCTTGTTCCGGATTCAGCGTAATCAAGCGCAACACGTTCTGATGTTCCGTGTTTAATACTGTGATGTCGCGCTGCCCGGAAAGCATCTCGACCACTCGCTGGCCGGGCTGATCATCACCATTTCCCGCAACAAATATCGCTTCATCTAGCGTAATGCGCTGGCGCGTATGGCGGCCTTCGTCGTTAATGCGCGTCAGGCGCAGTAATAATTCCAGCGCTGCCAGCTTTCCTTTGGGCACGGCTTGGTCAATGCGTTGTAATAGCGCGTCGGCTTGTGTGCTGAGCATGCCGGCAAGGCCGCCTTGCTGCTGGTACTTTTCGCCACTGAGGCGGTTGTTGTTGCGATGTTCCCACAAAATAGACAGTGCATTTTCCACCAATGGCAATGCGCCGACTTCATCCCTCGCGTCGTTCAGGATGGCCGTGGTGACTTCACTGACATCCAATCCAGCCAGTCGAGCAGGTTGTTCGATGATTTCACGTAACCCGTGGGTGGAGATGGTCGGCAAGAAATAACGCTTGCAGTGACGGTTATAAATGTCTTGCAAGCGCGGCAGGTATTCAAAGCGATCTAAAAAATCCGCCCGCACCGTGTTGATCAGGAATAGCGGACAATCCGGATCTTGCAGCGCAGTAGCCAGCAGCGCATCAAACTGTTTGCGTTCAGCTTCATCGGCAAACGTGAACAATTCTTCGAATTGATCGACGATCAGCAGGAACGCGGTACTTTCTTGTTTAAAACCCTTCAGTGTCGAAGCCAATCCGCTTTCTTTCACGCTTAAGCGGCCTTGTCGTGCATCGATATCCCGCTTGGCCGGATCGTCGATCAATCCTTGTTCGAGGATTTCGGCCAATTTGGCGAGCGGATTTTTCCCCGGCATCATCGGGCCAAGGATGCGCCAATGCTCGAAACCGGTGCGCGCCCACAATGCGCCGCGTTCAATCAACGGCAGTATGCCTGCTTGAACCAGCGATGATTTGCCCGAACCGCTGTTGCCTTCGATTTGCAACCAGCGCGCGTAGTCGGTACCACCCGTTTGTTGCAGTTTGTCCGGGTTGGGTTGGTTTGGCTTTGATCACCCCGGTAAGTCAACGCTTCGAGGGTTTCCTGGCGGCGCCCGAAAAACAGCCTGGCATCATTGCGGGAAAAAGCACTGAGGCCCAGGTAAGGACAGCGGTCTTCAATGACGTGCTGGGAATTGATGCGAATGCTGTGCGTTTTGATGGCCTGAATGAGTTTTTCCGGCAGCGGATCGGCGGGCGTCCAGTGATCCGCCTGAAACAGCGCCAGAAAAGGCGGCAATGACTCTGGCTTGGCATCACTGAGCAGAATAGGGAAATCGGCAACCGCTCGGCATCGTCATGCGGCGACAAATGCCGGATTAATGCGGTTTGCACTTCTGCGCCGACCCAGCGCTGGGTGCCATCTTGTCCCACCAACACCACAAATGCACAGCAATCTTTCAGTGCTTGTTGCAGTTTTTCTACCCAGCGATCACCGGAACGAATGGCGTCTTCATCCTGAAAAACGCTCAGGCCCGCTTGTTCCAGAGCCAAGCGTAAAGCGATACTGGCATTGCGATCGGTACGACTGTAGCTGAGGAATATTGGTTTGGCGGATTGGGTATCGGTTTTCGGCATGATGAAGGATATCGATGACTGAAGGATGTGATTATAGGCTACAAATTTTCCGCTTCAATCTCCGTCAAATCTTCCACCCCGGCAAGTTCGGCCAGCAGGCGGGTGTAATTTCTCAATTGCGTTTGTAAGACTTGCAGTTCCTGACGGAATTGTTGGCACTCATCAAGCGAAGCAAAAGCGCCGTTCTGGCTTTTGCGGTGCCATTTGGCGGTAAAAGGGCGCACCACTTGGTTGAGTACCACGATGGCGATTTTGGCAAATTGAATACAGGAGCGGCCGTGATCTTTGAATGTTTTTCGCGTGATGCCAAACAAGGCGTAAATACTATCCAGTGCGGTTTGTTCCACGCCGTCTTCGTCCGGCAATGGTTGCGTGGTGATGCGCGTGAGCAATTATCCCACGCGGCTTCTTTATCCGGATCGGAGGGCTTCCAATCCAAATCCAGAATAGGTGTTTTGACTTTCAGTCCAGTGAGATTCCATTTCTCAAATAGGTCTTTAATTTTCATCATTTGGCCTCAATAACGCTGTCTAAATTTGAATAAGAATCGCAAAAAATACTTCCTATTCCAATCTAATGGAAATGGAACACAATTTGATAAGCGTACCACCCTAAGACAGGCCTGCAAACAAATTAGCAATCTAGGCAACTAGCGGCGTTGCTAAAAGTATACCTCGTATTATCAAATTGCCGGGTAAAGTCGTTTGTAATCTTTGATTTATGTTGCCTGACCCTATGATCTACTAGTACCGTGATCAACAAATTCCGTAAAGAGGCTTGTCATGAAAAACAAGGAATTCTTTGTCAATAATGCAGAGATTAAAGAATCTAATGATGACGATAATGAAGCTTTAGCGGATGGCCTGATTCCAGATAGCCGGATCATTCAGATCATTGATGAACTAGAGACTAACAATGATGATCTTGATAATGACGAAGATTCTGAAACCACACTCAAGTCATTGGGACTAGATAGCAGCAGGACAAACTAACATCGCTTAGCCGGATGATTCTGAGCACACACGGTTACGCCCCTGTTTCTTAGCGCGGTAAAGCTGCTGGTCTGCCTGGGAAATCAATTCATCCAGAGATACATTGCCATCTAAGGTACTGGCAACACCCAGGCTGGCGGCAAATGACAGCTTGTCATCCTTATCGGTGGCAATCTGGATAGTGGAAATCTTTTTGCGTATCCGCTCTGCAATGGTTACGGCATCTGTCAATCGCGTTTCCGGCAGAAAAACAAGGAACTCCTCCCCTCCCCAGCGCGCCAGAATATCCCCGCTACGCGCTTCTTTTTGCAACGTCTCGGACAACTGCACCAGCACGCGATCCCCCAAAGCATGGCCATAGTTGTCATTAAACAATTTGAAATGATCGATATCCAGCATGATGACAGATGTAGTACTCTTGCTGCGTAAACTCATGGCCCAGATTGGCTGCACAAATTTATAAAATGACCGCCGGTTATTTAAGTCGATCAATAAATCAATTCCGGCCATTCTTTCAGCCTCCAGCTTCTCGCTTTGATTGATGTTAAAACGCTAGGCGAGTGCCAGCGCTAGCAAAATCGCATCCGCCATCATGCCAATATCTGTCGCCCGGTAAGTCAACCAGTTAAATGGGATGAATCCCCATACGGCGTTTGCCGTAATAGTTCCACCGCATATCGAGAAAATGGAAGCCAGCAGAAAATATTTGGCGAATTTGTTATCGGCGCGCAGAGAAATGACGCCCAATATAACGGAGGAAATGTAAAAAAAGAAGATAAAACCTATTGATATCAGCAATGCTATGACAAATTCATCGACCAGCATCGCTAACAATATTAATGCGCTAAAACCGGCACAGCTTGCGATAATCACGCGATAAACGCGGGGCCAGGTTATTTTGATAGCCAGAAAGTGTAATGCAAATGCAAACCCGCTCACGGTACAGGCCATCATCAAAACCGGATTAGCCCAATGCTGCCATTGGGGCGATTCAAACCACAACCATTGGTAGCCGTGACCGGTATACGCAGCATTCAGCGCTAAAAAGAATAAGAGATAGATTGAATAAAGCAGATAAGGGGCAGCTCGTAACCCGATATACAGCATAAAATTGTATGCAACCAAAGCCAAAATAACACCGTACATAAAACCATAGCTATAGGCTTGCGCCTTATCTCTATCGTTTAGTTTCTCATTGTCCAGTAAATAAATCGGCAAGACCATCGCATCGGCTGATTCTATCCGGATCAAAATTGTGGTTTCACCCTGTGTAAAATCATGACCCATGACAAAGAATCGGTGATTGAGGGGGCGCTCTGCAAATAACAAACTGTCGCCGGTGTGATAACTATTGATTAACTGCTCTTGCTGGAAATAATGAACATCGATTTTGTCCAACCAGGCAGTTTCAATCAACAGGTTCCGATGCATAGCGATTTTCCCGGAATTGCTGATCTGAAGTGCAAGCCATACCGGTTTTGAGCCGATTCCAAAATTAATAACGGGATTATCGGATAAAGAGAAATGGCCATTTCTAAATGCATCGAATGCGTCGTGCATACTTAAGTGACTATCATCACTCTGGTAAACCTGAATATACTGGCCAATCGTATCTTTGTATTCTGTGGCAACATCAAGCGTTTTTGCATTTACCGGAAGAATCCAGAAAAGCATCACAAGGACTGCGAAAGACAATAGCAGAAGCTTCTTCATGCAATAATGCTGAGGATATTTATCAGACGAGGATTTGCAGCAGCTTTGAACCAAGTAATTTGGGCTTTCTGGGTAGATGGAGCAAGAAATATCTTACAGGATAATGAAATATTATTCAGCTTCTTTCAAACCAAGAAAATGAGCCTATTTCCAGATACCAAGGCACATAAATCATATTTTCCCAAGTTTTAGGATTGCTGGAAATCACAATTCCTGCTTATTTTATTGACCTTACTTAAAATGATTTCGACCATGAAAAAACCATTTGATTTTACCCGCTGGAGTCTGAGGATTTCGTTGTTTGCCCTACTAGCGGCAGGTTTTGCTGTATTCGGTCTTCGGTTCAGCATTATTGATTTTCAGCCGGCTTTACTCGGGATTGCCGGCACTACACTGACCGGATTGTTGGCCATTGTTTTCGGATTGATCGGGACATTGCGTGCAATCAAAGCGAAAGAAACCAACATTGTTTCTACACTGGCTGGAGCAATACTGGGCCTTTTAGTCGTAATGCCAGTTCTGATGGCTATCATGACAGGAGCCGGGGCGCCACGCATCCATGATATTACGACAGATCTGACGCACCCGCCTGAGTTTGTAGCAATACAAGCGCTGCGCGCACCGGCGCATAATTCATTGGATCGGCTTGAGCCGGAGAATCTGGCCGCATTGCAGAAAGCAGGCTATCCCGATCTGGCTCCGTTATTCATTCCTCGTCCATCCGATCAGGTTTTTGAGCAGGCAGTTACACTGGTGAAAAAACGGGGTTGGGAGGTTGCTGCTGTTTCTGCTGCAAATGGCCGGATTGAGGCAACCGATACCACACGCATTATGGGTTTCAAGGATGATGTGGTAATCCGGGTGCAAGCAGCGGGCAATAAAACCCAGGTCGATATGCGTTCCGCTTCGCGGGTCGGAAAAGGTGATCTGGGCATGAATGCCAAACGCATCCGGCTGTTCTTGGCTGATTTGGGGGAGTAGTCGGTTGCAACCTTATCCGATCCCCGGTCATCAAACAGTCAAATACGCGGCATAACATACGAGTAATGCTATCATTACCAAATCCCTCATTACTCATTTCATATAATTTCTCATCATGATTAATCCGACATCTGTTCAACTCATCGCTGCCGTGTTATTTGCACTGGCTGTGATCCATACATTTTCAACCAAATATTTTGAAAACCTGGCGCATACCCAACCGCGCCATGCAGGAATTTGGCATTTATTAGGTGAAGTAGAAGTGGTCTTTGGTTTTTGGGCGATGGTTTTGATACTTTTTATATTTGCCATCAGTGGAAAGCATGAAGCAATAACATACCTTGAATCACGCGATTTTACTGAACCCATGTTTGTATTTGTGATTATGGTCATTGCCGGGACGCGGCCCATTTTAGATTTGGCCGCCTCTACTGTGCAGCGCGCAGCATTCTTATTACCAATAAATCAAGGCATGGCCATGTACTTTTTATTATTGGCTTTCGTTCCTTTATTGGGTTCATTTATTACGGAACCTGCGGCAATGACACTTGCCGCATTGATGCTGCGCGATACGTTATTTAGCAAAGAGATATCCACCAAGTTAAAATATGCCACGGTCGGTGTGTTATTTGTCAATATCTCCATAGGTGGCACGTTGACACCTTTCGCGGCGCCGCCGGTGCTAATGGTCGCTGCAAAATGGAATTGGGATATCTGGTTCATGATGACGACCTTCGGCTGGAAAGCTGCATTGGCTGTTGCCGTCAATGCGTGTGCGGTTACCTGGTTATTCCGGCATGAGCTGGGACATGTCAGTCAAAAGGTGGATACCGCCGTATTAAAAACACCGTTAGCGGTGGTACTGATTCATCTGGTGTTTCTGGCGTTGGTTGTTTTGTTTGCTCATCACCCGGCCGCCTTCATGGGTTTATTTCTTTTTTTTATTGGATTCACAACCGCTTATCCACAGTATCAAAGCCCGTTGATCTTACGTGAGGCTTTAATGGTGGCATTTTTCTTGGCGGGATTGGTGGTACTCGGCGGACTGCAGCAGTGGTGGCTCCAGCCAATATTGATGGATATGGACGATACGGCTGTGTACTTTGGTGCCACCTTATTGACGGCGGTCACCGACAATGCGGCATTGACCTATCTGGGTTCGTTGGTTGAAGGATTAAGCGAGGAGTTTAAAATCGCATTGGTCGCCGGGGCTGTCACTGGCGGCGGTTTAACGGTTATTGCCAATGCTCCAAACCCTGCCGGTTTTGCTATTTTGCGAGGCAAATTCGATAACCAATCGATCCATCCACTGGGCTTATTGATTGCGGCAATACCTCCGACACTGGTGACGATCATTGCATTTCGTGTGCTATGAGCATCCCCGAAAAAGAGAATCAGATTGGATCAGTGAATGGCGAAAAATATCACCTATAAAAAACTTTAGCGATCGAATCAAGCTTCTAAACTGAAAAACCGGATTGGAATTATGAAATTCCAATCCGGTTTTTTAATTCACTTTACTGTTGAGAAAAAACGAATCAGGCATCCTTAACAGCACCTTGCACGATAGCCGGTGCAAGTAAAGGTTCCGACTGATCCGGTGCTTTTTTATCGGCTATATCATCAAACCAGTGATATACCATCGGCATAACCACCATCGTCATCAACGTCGCTGTCGTCAATCCGAAAATGACCACGATAGCGAGTGGTTTTTGCACCTCAGAACCCAATCCGGTGGCTGTTAGAAAAGGTGCTAACCCGAGAACTGTCGTGGCCGCCGTCATCATGACTGGCCGGAAACGCTGCGAACAGGCTTGTCTAGCGGCTGCTTGCACACTCATGCCTTTTTCACGCAATTCGCGCAAGAAGGATATCAGCACTACGCCGTTCAAGATGGAAGTCCCCCACACGGCAATAAAGCCTACCGATGCCGGTACCGACAAATATTGACCGGTAACAAAGAGCCCAACAATCCCGCCGACCGATGCGAAGGGTAATACCAGATAAATGAGTACAGCCATCTTCACCGAATTAAATAGCATGAACAGCAAGAAGAAAATGGCTGCCAGCGTAACCGGCACAATAATGGAGAGTTTCGCCATCGCGCGTTGCATGTTCTCAAACTGCCCACCCCAAACGAAATAATAACCGGGTGGCAATTTAATTTCTTTCGTAGCGCGCTCTTGGAGCTCAGCGACAAAACCACCCATGTCGCGCTCATGCACGTTAACACCGATAACCACACGGCGCTTGGCAAACTCACGCGAAATAATCGCTGGACCGTCGATCACTTTAATTTCTGCGATTGCACTCATTGGAATAAGCATACCGCCAGCAGACCCCATCCCACCGGGTGCACCACTGCCAGGCCGTAATAACAATTGCTTAATTGATTCCACATCATAACGATAGGTTTCCGGGAATCTTAGCAGCAAGGTAAAACGCCGTTCGCCTTCAAACACCTGTGAAACCACCTTGCCTCCCACTGCGGTGGCAATCATTTCGTTAACATCAGCAACGTTCAATCCGTGACGAGCGATGGCACGGCGATCAATATCAATCGTCAACTCCTGCTGACCGGATAATCGTTCAATACGGATATCCCGGGCACCCCGCGTGGATTTGACGATACGTGCCATTTGTTCAGACAGTTTGCGTAATTGCTCGAGATCATCGCCAAAAATTTTGATGGCGACTTGCGAGCGTACCCCGGTGACCATTTCATCGACCCGCTGCGCAATCGGTTGAGAGATGACAATATTGACGCCCGGTAGCGTGGCCAGGGCCTTACGGATATCCTCTTCGATTTCCAGCTGGGTACGGCCTGACCCAATGAGATCCAGATCGGCGATCGGATCCGATTCATTCTGCGATGCCGGATCAGCGGGTGTTTCTCCGCGACCCAACTTGGAGACAACCGATTTGACGCCGGGTACCGCCGCAATCATTTTCATTGCTTCGGTTTCGATCTTGATAGCCTCATCCAATGAAATGGATGGCGCGCGGATAATCACCGGGGTCACTGCGCCCTCCTTCATAATTGGAATGAACGCTGTCCCCAGCAGCGGAAACAGCATAAATGCCACTATCAATGAGCAAACAGAAAGAATCAAAGTCTTTTTCTGGTTACGCACCGCTAAATCGTAAATGCCCAGGTAGCCCTTCTTAAGCACGGCAATGACTTTAGTATCCTCTTCACTACCGCCTTTTAACAGATAGTCACACAGTACCGGGGACAACGATAACGATACAAACAGTGCGATAAATAATGAGATAGAAATAGTAATTGCTAGCGGACTGAATGTTTTTCCTTCCATTCCTTCCAGCGTCATCAAAGGAAGAAATACCAACACGGTCACAATTAAACCAAAAATCACCGGTGTGCCGACTTCAGCGACCGCATCCACAATAACATCAAATTTGGATTTCCCCGTATCTTTGGCTTCCCCCAGGCGCTGATAAATATTTTCAACGACCACCACCGTGGGATCAACCATCATGCCGAGTGCAATTGTCAACCCGCCCAGCGACATCAAATTGGCAGGCATGCCGTAATGGTTCATCACCAGGAAGGTGACCAGTGGGGTGATAATCAACGTGAAACACACAACAAAACTGGTACGGACGGTGCCCAGAAAGATCGATAACACCACGATAACCAAAATCAGGGATTCAACCAGCGTAGTCTGAACGGTGGATAATGCACCATCCACTAGATCAGTACGATCATAAAACGGTACAATCTGCAAACCATCCGGTAATATGCCACGTTCATTGATTTCAGAGACTTTTTCCTTAATTCGACCGACAATTTCCTTGGCATTGCCACCGCGCAGCATCATCACGATGCCTGAGACCGATTCGGTATAGCCATTTTTGATACTTGCGCCCTGACGCACTTCACCACCAAAGGTCACCTCAGCCACGTCGCGTACATACACCGGAACACCGTCCATTTCTTTGAGCACGATATTACGGATATCATCCAGCGTGGCGATGAGACCCACGCCACGGATCAGATACTGTTCATAGCGCAATACCAATATATTACCGCTGGCATTGGCATTATTACTGGCCAATGCACGGTCAACCTGTGCTAGCGTTATATCGTAATGCCGCAGCTTATTGGGATCAGCGTATACTTGGTATTCTTTGACAAACCCGCCAATGGAATTGATTTCCGCTACGCCCCGGATTGAGCGTAATAAAGGACGCACTACCCAATCCTGAACGGTGCGGCGCTCAGTTAATTCTTCCTCAGTCAGTGCTCGGGTACCATCATCCGGATGTTCGATAGTATATTGATAGACTTCTCCCAGACCTGTCGAGACCGGTCCAAGCACCGGTGTGATGCCGGGTATCAGCCGGGGGGTGACATCAATAATGCGCTCCATGACCAATTGCCGCGCGAAAAAGACATCGGTTTGATCGGTGAATACCAAAGTGATGAGCGACAATCCGCTCTTATTCATCGAACGCATCTCAACCAATCCCGGCAGACCGGTCATGGCGATTTCAACGGGTACGGTAACCAGCCGTTCCATCTCTTCCGGACTGCGGCCAATCGCTACCGTAGCGACCTGCACCTGAATGTTGGTGACATCCGGAAATGCATCCACAGTGAGGGATTTAACTGCAAAACCGCCTGCAGCGCATAACATCAGTCCGATCACCACCACCAACAGACGCTGTCTCAGCATTGCACGAACTATCGCGGCCATCATGAGCTACTCCAGTTCAGCAAGCTTACGCTCACTATCTAAATGAAAGGCACCTGCGATTATGATACGTTGATCAATCGTTAGTCCTTTTATGACCGGACGTAAATTGGCCACTTCAGGACCCAATTCAACGGGCACGCGCTGAAAACGGTTATCACCTAATGCGATAAAAACATAATCCTGATTTAATTCTCGAACGATTGCCGATTCAGGAACTACTAATATTTTGTGTTGCGGATCGGTGATGTGCATATTTGCCAGCATATCCGGTTTAAGCTTGCGCTCGGGATTTTCCACCATGACCCGGGTCATCACGGTACGGGTTAAACGATTGATCGTATCGGAAACAAAGATGATCACGCCATCCATCAGTTGAGCTCCTAATGCAGGCACTTGAATCTCGACATGTTGCTCCAAGTGAACCTCGCGAGCAATTTGCTCAGGCACATCGCCGACGACCCAAACATGCGACAAATCTGCGACTTGGAAAAGTGGGTCAGCCGGTTGCACTACCTGACCTACAATGACGTTACGGGCGATCACGTAGCCTTCGCGAGTTGCCTTGATATCCATCCACGGCAAGATTTTTCCTTGTTTCTTCAGTTCTTTTAATTCCGCATCGCCCATTCCGAATAATCTGAGCTGGTCTGCTGCCGCACTTAACTCGGCTTGGGCAATTTCCAGTTCGGATTGGCGCCGTTCCACTTCAGCCAGCGGGATTACATCGGCAGCCAGCAAATGACGCGCGCGTTCGGATGCTTTCTGGGTTACTACAACACGGGATGATGCACGCAAATAGGCAAGTTGTGCTTGTGTTAAATCCGGACTGGTTATGCGTGCCAATCGATCGCCTGCTTTAACGTAATCGCCCAGTATCACAAACATATTGAGAATACGCCCTGTGACATAGGAACCAATTTGTGCAGTTCGCTCTTCATCGACTTGAACTCGGCTGGGTACAAGTATTTTATCGGCAAGATCAATGAGCGCTGGTTGCCCAATTTCTAGCCGCCCTTCCAATTCAGGGCGAGCTGTGATGCTGTTGATATCTCGCTCTGCTGTAGATTGCTTGGGAGCTTGTTCTTCCGAAGCCTTATCGCATCCGGCCAGCAACAATACAGCGATAACAATGGAACCAATGATTGATAATTTGAATTTCATTCTACAAGTAACTCCTTGGGATAATGTGCGCGTAGACGGTCAATTTCTGCAGCGGCGGATTGCAGATCAAAACGTGCCAGCAAGGAATCCCCTACAATTCCCCTGAGTATACGTTGTGTGTCCAAAAACTCGAGGAGCCCGCGTTCGCCGAATCGATGGGCAGCTCTGGCAACTTCTACCGCATTTTCTGCTTCTTTGAGCAGCCCGCCTTCAAACATATCTACTCGGCGCTGTGCAATCTGCATCATCTGCCATGCCGATTCGAATAATTGTCCGATTTCATAGCGGCGAAATTCGAGCGTATCGCGTATGCGAGCAGAATCGTAAATAGCGGTATCAATTTCACCACGACGACGATACCACAATGGAATTCGGATACTCATGCCAGCTATATTAGAGGTAAATTGCGCATCTTGATAATTGGTGTATAACACGTTGATTTGCGGCAATACCGAAGCCTTTTCCTGACTGATCCGTTGGGTGGCGCGTTCTTGTTCAGCCTGTAGCCGAACCACATCAGGATTAACCTGAGGAACTAGATTACGTAGCTCCTCCAGCGGCGGCAAATTGATGGGGTCTTTTAATGAAGCGCTGATTTCAAAATCAGCGGGTATTGCCCCGGCTGTAAACTGTAAGAGCGCTATGCGTGCGCGCTGCACGCCCAATCGGGCTGCTTCCTTGCGATTCGCGGCGTTTTGCACTTCAGTATCCGCGCGGATTAATTCAAAGCGCGCCACTTCACCTCTTTCGACATTGATTTTGACACGCCGCCGCACATCATCGACCAAGTCATAGATATTTTGCTCCATAGCAAATTGTTCCTGGCGAAGCAATAATTCATAAGAACGTACACGCAGTTGCGCAGCCAAATCGGCACGCACCTGATCAAAGCTGGCGCGGCTGGCATTTACGATTGCTTCAGATGCACTGATACGTGCGCTACGCATGATAGGGTTCTCGATTGGTTGATTGACCGTCACTGCGCGCTGCATAGAGGTAGGTCCGGTTATCGCTAATGAATAGCGATTACTATCGGGGCCGGCTGTCACAGTGACCTCAGGGTTAAGAAACGCAGAAGCGGCCACCACACCTGCCTTAGCCATTTCGACTTGCGAACGAGCAGCAAGCACCAGACCGTTGGCTTGTAAACCCAGTCTCTGTATTTCATCAATTTTGAGTTTGGCTGTTTGTTGGGCTAATGTGGATGGAGAGGAGAACGCAAAGCTTAAACTAAGTAATAAGTACCAAAATGTAGATTTCTGCATAGTGCCCTTTCAATTATTACAGAGATATGATGTCATTCACATATTCTTCACATAAAATTAGTTGCTAATAGTATAGGAATTTTACGTTTCAGTAATATTAATATTAAAGCTAATAAGGTCTTTTATTAATATTTTGAAGAAAAATCAGAATAGCTGATTAACAAAAGCCCAGAATTTACCAAAACAATCCTGAATGATTGCTGAACGATGACATTAATCCATATGCATTCGAAACCCTCATATCACTATCTGTACCAAATAAAGCTTTTGATGCTGATTCTCAGCATATTAGCGATTATTTGGCTGGTTACCGGAATATCCTGGCGGGTGTATGAGTTACGAGACAATGATTCTAGTCGTGGCGCTATCACAAACGGTATCGATAAATTTGGCGCTCAATTTTCTCAAACAGTTTATCTTGATCAAGGCTGGTCTGCGGCTGATAGTCTGTGGTTCTACAATACGTCACAAGGCTCCAATTTATTGCCTTACAGTTTTTTTCTGGCGCTGGAACAGTCTGATTCGTCAGCATTGTTCCGCAGCGATGAAAACATTGATCGCTATGGTTATCTGCCGCAACGGCCAACCATCAGCAACCCGGATGGCCTGCCTATCGGGATGGTACGAGATGAGTACCAAGGTAAGGCGTATATGGGATTTACTTGCGCTGCCTGCCATACGACCCAGATCAACTATGCCGGTACCGGAATTCGTATTGATGGTGGTCCGGCGAATTCAGATATGGAAACTTTCATGATCGATTTGGCAGAGGCCCTGTATGCTACTTTAGAGACTCCTGAAAAACTTGATCGCCTTTGTTACTCATGTAATAAAACAAGGCCACTATGAGAACACAAACGAAGTATTAGCCGATCTCAAGAAATATGCTCAGCGTATTAAAACGTATAACATCATTAATACGCCCCGTGACACCAAGCGCCCGTTAACCCGATATGGCTATGCGCGATTGGATGCATTTGGACGTATCTATAACCGTGTGCTCGAACACATTATGAGTGCGCAACAATTGCGCAAATTACTGGCTGAAATACTCTCTCCGGTTGAACTGACTGAAGTGATGGCTGGCGTAGAACCATTGCTTAACAGCAGTGATCGTGACCATGTTATCGAACGAACCCAAGCATACTTAACTGATAAACAAATCATCAAATTACGCAATAAAATCTATAACCCAGCTGATGCCCCGGTAAGTTACCCATTTCTATGGGATGTTCCACAGCATGATTATATTCAATGGAATGGCAGAGTCGAGAACAGTGGGTTGGGTCCAATGGCGCGTAATGCAGGTCAATTGATCGGCGTATTCGGCACACTGGATTGGCAGGAAAAAGAAGGGTTCACACTATCCTCAGTGCTCGGCGGACAAGGATTTGGTTCCAAGCATATTGATTTCCAATCCTCCATCGATATCCGGAATTTGCGCCGGGTAGAAAACCATCTGCGCAAATTAACCTCACCCCTTTGGCCTGAACATATTCTGCCAAAGATTGACAAACAACGCATGACTAAAGGCGCAGAATTATTTTCTCAATACTGCGCATCGTGCCACGGTCAAATAAATCGAACCGATCCTGATCGCCGTGTTGTGGCTAAAATGATTTCAGTTTCTTCGGTAGGAACGGACTCTAAAATGGCTGCAAACAGCATAGAATTTACCGGCTATAGCGGCATTCTTCTGAATCAATATGTTAATGTCAGTACCGGAAACATCTTATTGCAACATCAAGCACCAGCGGTCGCTCTATTAACCTCCGCCACGCGCAATGTAGTCACCACACCCGATCGCGACAAATGGTTTATACGACGGTGGGTAGAGCGATCGTTTGATTTTGCATATACATTCTTTGAAAACGAAGTGCAATCTTCCCTTAAAAATGGAAACTACACGCCCGATACGACCGCTAAACCTTTTGCTTCGGTAATGGCTTATAAAGCACGTCCACTCAACGGTATCTGGGCAACCGCCCCATACTTACATAATGGTTCAGTACCAACACTGTATGACCTGCTTTTGCCTAAAAGACAAGTCGGTGATCCGATAGAAGGTGAGTATCGGCCGGATGAGTTTATGGCCGGCTCGCGTGAATTTGATGTAGAGAAAGTTGGCTTAAAATCGACGGGCTACGATGGCTTCCTGTTTCGTACCAGCATTTGGGGTAATAACAACAGCGGACATGAATATGCTTCTGGCCGAACACCACAACCGGATGGAACATTTCTACCGGCATTGACTAAAGAACAACGGATGGATTTGCTGGAATACCTTAAGTCTTTATAACTGTTATCAGGAAAAATGATTACGATTCAATCTGCTTTTACTGTTTAAAACCGGGATATTTAAATGGGAATCTTATTCCCCAGTGATGCATTTATAGCGCGAGTTTCAACTTTCTTACCGGCAATGCTACTTCTGGAACCGCTGCAGGCTCATTCAGGTAAATTACTTTTCTTCTTGATACCACTTTGAGCTGGTTGTCACGGGCAAAATCCATAATAAATTTGTAGGCGCCCGGATTGCTATTTTTTAACACTATTTTTACACGCACGCCCACTTGCCCCTCATGTATGACCGGTTGAGCATGCTCCGAGTATACCCAACGCCCACGGTTATCATAATTGGCAAGGGCTCCACAGAGCCTTTCTGACCAGTCACTCGGACGAAATGGCCGGCCATTAGGGATAACACCCAGAATCAGCCATTCTTCAGGTTCAAACTTCATATGCAATGCAACAGAAAGAAAAATAAAAGTTGAGAAACAGCATGAACTGAGGCCATGACAGTTTTTTTGGACTGGTGTCCCGGAATAATTTGGTAAATTTTTCTGCGATCATGCGTAGAATTCATGATAAGAGTCTTCTTTTCTTTAAAATCCTAATGGTTATTACGGCATGACTTTAGAAAAATAGAGAAAATTTCCAATAGGATGGGGAAGTAACTATGGAATTAACCAGGATAAATAGGATCTGATGTTTTACAACTGAGATAGATCACATTAGTTGTCTGTTACAACCAAATTATTTAAGAAAAATTAAAAATAAGTAAGATGTTTTATTCCATATCTTAGTTTTTCGATTTCATTAGGAGCTAACGTGGCTTTGCGAATTTCAATTAACTTAAGACTTGCTATGATTGCGAGTCAGGTTATCTGGCTCAGTGCTTGCGCCAATCTTTCTTACTATGCCCAAGCCGTCGATGGGCATTTTAATGTTCTACACCGTGCACAACCGATTCGTACAATTCTTGCCCACCCCGAAACAGACCCAAAACTAAAGCAATCACTGAACAAAATTGTCCAGTTGCGTGAATTCGCCAGTCGTGAATTGAAGTTACCGGATAACTTGAGCTATACCAGTTATGCGGATTTAGAACGCCCCTACGTAGTATGGAATGTTTTTGCCTCACCGGAGCTTTCCATGAAACTCAAAGAATGGTGTTTTGTGCAGGTGGGCTGCGTCAATTATCGTGGCTTTTTTTCGCAAGCAAAGGCACAACAGTATGCGGAGGAACTTAGAAATGAGGGTTATGATGTTTATGTCGGTGGAATCCGCGCATATTCTACTTTAGGCTGGTTCAGCGACCCATGAAGTGGTACCGCAAAACTGGACAGGTTGTTAAGCTCTGTTATGGACACTATAGAGGATCATAATCATGAGCAAGAAACGCACACAATATTCCAGTGAATTCAAAGCAAAAATAGCGCTGGCTGCGATACGGGGCGATGAAACCAT
>CAMCBD010000047.1 GCA_945872825.1 Nitrosomonas ureae | reverse complement strand
GCTTTCATCAAGGTCTTGATAACCAAACTCCCAATGAGGTTTATTATCAATATCAAGCAATTCATCAGGCTGCCTGAGCTTGATTAACTACCCATATCAGAGCTTAATTCTACTCTCAGGTTGGACAGTTGCAGGAGACCACTTCAGTTTACCGCATTATTGAGCCTGGTCGGTCCCGGCGATATTACCTTGGCGATTATTTTAGTTATCCTCGCAACTTTTATGTTTGCCAGCGGTGAAAATCTGATTGCGGCTTTTTTGCCTGAAATCAGTACGCCTGAGACGATGGGGCGGCTTTCCGGGTATGGTTGGGCGCTGGGCTATTTAGGCGGTTTGCTTTCTCTGGTGTTATGTTTGGCGTATGTGACGTATGCTGAAAATAAAGGATTGGATGCCACACATTACGTGCCGGTTTCCACGTTGATTGTCGCTGCTTTATTTGGTATCGCCGCTTTACCCACATTACTTTGGTTGCGCGAACGAAGCAGAGTTTCAAACTCAACCCAAACCGCGCCTGTGAGTGTGATACGGGCAGGGTTTGAACGGTTAAAGATTACGCTGCGCTACGCCAGCCGGCACACCGATCTATTCCGCTTTTTAATCGCGTTAACCACCTATTATTCCGGTATTCATATCGTTATTGTGCTGGCGGCAGTGTATGCGCAAGAAGTGATGGGGTTTAAAACCCAGGATACGATTATTCTGATTATGGTAGTGAATGTAACGGCCGCTATCGGTGCTTTTCTGTTTGGCCATCTACAGGACCGGATTGGTTCTAGTCGATGTATTGCCATTACCTTGTTGATCTGGATTGCGGCGATTATTTGCGCTTATTTTGCCACGGATGAGAGTTTGTTCTGGATAGCTGCTAATTTAATTGGCACTGCGTTGGGTGGTGCGCAATCAGCGGGCAGGGCACTGGTAGGGCAGTTTACGCCGCCAGGACGTCAAGGGGAATTCTTTGGCTTGTGGGGATTAGCTACAAAACTGTCAGCGATCATCGGGCCGCTTACTTATGGCGGAATGATTGTTATATTTGAGGGGGATCACCGGATAGCGATACTCAGCACACTGGTATTTTTTATCCTCGGTCTTATGCTTCTTGCTACTGTTAATGAAAGAAGAGGGCGGGAAATGGCTAAAATCGAGTATTAAGTGGTTTTCTTTAAGCTATGAACCAAAATATAACTTTATGATTAAGAGACCGGTTTATTTTTTAAAGCGCCTGTAGGAACAAAATATAGATCCTACAGGGTATCATCTAAGTCAATTACACGACATTGAACGATAAATTATATCTATTGCTTTAAACTATATTACTTAGCTGGAAGCTCATTACGACCTTCAGCTGGTTTACCTTCATGCGTTGTTCCGTAACCTTCAGAAGGTGCGCTTTCCGGTGCTGTTGGTTTACCACAAGCTACTAATGTTAATGCAAAAAATGTTGCAACTAAAAATGCTGAAAGTTTCATTTATTGAGACATCCTTAAAATTTATAAAAAGTATTACTAGTCTTTCTTTGTCACAATGAAACTATAGCATGTTACGCGTCGTAACCTTGCATTAAATTAATTTTAGATAAATTATCATGATGAAAAATAAGCTCGGTTATTTGGTCAGTTTATCGCAAATTAGCTTCTGAAAACTGCCAGACAACGTCGTTCTTACGTATCGTCTAGATATCCGGCATCACTTACTAATCATCGTTTTCTTTTCCTGTTTTAAATTTCGGTCGAGTCCCTGAATTAGGCAACGCATCTTTTAATATCCGATCAATTTTTTGATTAATTTCTTCCGGTGTTGCGCCACTGTTGATTACTTGTTGAAGATTAATCAGGTTCGAAGCCATGTTCATTTGTTGCTGGTTTTGTTGCGCTACAAAATCAACTTGCAGTGCTTTTTTCTCGTCTGCAATTTTATCCTTAGGGCTGCCTGTGAAAAGCGATCGAATTGTCTCAACCAGACGGCTTAATACCGTGTGGGTGAGATCGGCGGAAAAGCCGCCTAACATAGCGAGTAGTGGCCTGACAATCCCTTTTTCTAAGAAAGAAGCTTCGCTTAAATGTTTGTTGAAGTATTCTTCGGAAACCATAATCGCAAGGATCAGACCCGCAATCAATCCAAGAAAAAACCGGATCCAGTAGGAAGCGTGATACGTTGGATCGAAAGTGCCGTTGGCGATAAATGTATTGGCTTTATACAGTGCGGCAAAAGATGCGCCTAGCCCGGCTGCGGCAAGGTAAAACATCAGATTTAACAGTAATTCTATGCCATCCTGTGACATGATATTGCCGCTATCATGACTCACTTCTTCGGTCAGCGAAAGCCCAATAAACAAGACCAAAGACAAAATCGCCGCGATCATCATTTGGCGAATCAGAGAAACCGGACCGAGGAATTTCATGAAGCTTGTGACACCTTGCTCGATATCCAGCAAAAGAATGGTATTCGGTTTGGCCGGCTCAACTATTTTTGTTAATGCGCTATGTGCGGCAAGTAGCCCACCGATATCCAGATCTGACCGGACATTAATGCGGTTACTTGAGCCTTCATTGTCTTGAATGGTAAATTCATCGATTGTCCGTACCACCGGCTCAGGGACTGTTTTTCCGTTGGCCAGCGCATATTCAGCCATGGCTCGCGCTTCTCTATAGAGCTGATAGCGTAGATTCGTCTGTTTGTACGGATCAGGCGACTGGGAATCTTCCATAAGTGCTCCTCGCTTTCATTGAGATTGAAGATAGTTTGTCAAAATAGAATGGCTGTGATGATAAAAATCCACACCAGCAATATAGGCCAGTAAATAAGTTTCGGAATAAGGTTGTCTTTAAATGCAAGCACTTTCATCGGCGTATCATGTAAAAGAAGAACAGCATTAACCGTTACCATCAGAATAGTGATATAGGATACGAGATAAAAATATTCCATATATACAATGGCATTCACTGCAAGCTCGTCTCGTAACTGAACATGCATAATCAATAATATGAAAAATAATGCTGAACAAGCTGCAATCACTGTGGATACATTGAATCCAGTAATTGCCAAACTGGATTCGTGTCTTGATATGGTAAGAACAAGCGCATATAACATCAACAGCACGACCGCGAGTGGGAATAAATGCCCGATGAAAGGATTTAAAATGCTTCTGGAAAGCTCAATATTAAAATAAAGCTCAGGTACTTTATCGTGACTTGTAAAATGGATGTCGCCGAAATTACTGTTATATTTATTAACCCTGATATCAAAAAATGCTCTGGATAAATTCCATTCCGACAATACAAAATCTCGTTCAACTCCTGGCAAAGTACTGGGATTGAGGCTATCAAAGGATTTGAAGTCGGGTATGAGCGTGATGTTATTTGTGAAATCTTTATGCCAGAGCCTTATCCAAAGTAATTGTTTGTCAAATGGGTAAACACTGTAATCAAATGTTTCTCTCAAAGTTGTTTCAAAATACCAGCCCTTGACAATTTCATCTCCTTCTTCGCGCTCATAAGCTTCAGTGATGTCAGTTTCAGTGGCTTCCGGAAAAATGATGCCATGCTCAATGACTTCTTCGTAATTTTTGGGGTAACGTTGCCAGATATAGCCACTTATCGCGATATTGGTTGCGTTTAGAAACTCAATCGACTGAATAAATAAACCGGTTGGAACGAAAAAAGGCGGTTTCTTGGATTCATTCAGCGAAGTGACCGAATAGTCGTTCTGAAATTGTTCAACAATGGCACGATTCGATAATATGAGAGAGTTATTTTGTACCGGATAGGGTGCGTAGTATTCATTAATCCAGATAGCTACGATTCCCAGTAATAATAGCAGTGAGGTGAAGAATGCGTGGCGTAATAGCTGCGTTACTGACAGCTGACGTTTTGCGATGGCGATCCATGTATAGATCATAAGACTTAAAGCGATTGCGTTGATGATCCAGTTAATCAAGTCAGATTTATAGATCACCTGGACATCATCGTCACTTTCAAACAGGTGTTTTTTGCCGATTTCTACGTTCATAACCGACAGTACATGCCAGCCAGTCTCGCCGATTGGGTATTTGTTGAACCAGGCAGAGCGTCCTGTTAATTCATTGGTTCCTAATTTTCCAGAACTAAATTCTGCAACATAAGCTGGTGAGATGGCTTGATTCAAATCATTGATCACTTTTTTGGAACCCTTCAGTCCATGATAAATGATTTGATTAAATTCATTGACAACAATAGCGTAACCATTGTCACCCACATCGTGATTCTCGACTTGTTGCCGGACCCACTCCAATCCGATATCTAAAAAGACAATACCTGCTACTTTGTCCGTTTCTGCCTCTGTGTGCAAAGGCAGCACATATTTCAGTGTGTATTGCTGATAGGCTACATCAAAGAATGGCGCTAACCAGCCACGTTTTCCGGCGGATGCCTGTAGATACCAGTTATTATTTTTGCTGTTGTTTTCTGAGTTATAACCCGTATGGCCAATGTAATCATAATATAGATCAACGCGATCCATTCGATACTTGGAATCGTCCTGGCGGATGAAAGGCGCAAAAAGACGAAGTTGCGGCCCTGCTTGATATAAATCAAAAGCTACGCCGAATGCATAAAAATCGACGTGATTTAACGCTGATTTCTTTAATGTGACTTCTATTGTTTCTTGGTTCAAAGAAATTCCGCGAAAATTTGCAGCAAGTTCATCTGCGGCAATAGTCAGAGTAGTTAATTTATCGTTAATCGAATTGGCGATTTTCTGTGTCGTTAAAGCAGCTTGTTGCTGAGATAGCTGTAAAGTTGCGCGATATTTCTGAACCATGTTGTAGGTTGACGAAATAAAAATACACAAAAAAATCACTGTACAAATGCCCAGAATATGCTTGATCCAGGAAGCCAGCGGCCATTTCGCGCGTTCCGGCAACTCGAGTGGATTGACTTCCTTCAATCATTTTCTCCCGCTGCTTTTACGCGATTCCATTTGCGTGTTTTATCCAGATGCGTAAGCCAAACATGATTGCTGGCCTGGTGATCATTAGCACCGAAAGTTACTGTACCGAAACCTTCTAAATTAAAAGAACCCTCTGCTTCCAGAGCTTGTTTTAAGCTGTCGCTATTAATATTCCCAGAAATGCTTTTTAGAGCTTTTACCAAAACCTGCGCGGCTAGATAGCCCTCCCGCCAGATAAAGTTTTGTTCTTCTGAATAGGTTTCGGCCGGTGGTACAACTTGCGTCATATAAATTCGTCCGTGTATCCCGGGTAAAGCATTGGCCAGGAGATAGGCTGCAGAAAAGGATAAATTATAAAACCGGGTGTTAGGGAAAATGCGATGCGAAAAGCGTATGAATTGTGCAGCAGGTTGATATGCACCGACGATAATAATCGCTTCAGGTTCGGGCGAAGCATGGATCATCGCATTGAGAGCCCCCTGTATTGCCAAAGAGTTACGTGGATAGCGTGTTAGCAGTAATTGATCGATTTGGTTGAAACCAAATTTTTCCAAGGCTGCCTTTGTGATGTCATAACCAGTCTGTCCCAGAGAATCATCCTGCAGAAAAAGAGCGATTCGATACGGAGAAATGCCGCGATCAAGAATATCCTGCACAATCACTTCCATTTCTTGCCGGTAGCTAGCGCGAAAATTAAATATATAGGGATCGGGCGGCGTTTTGCGTAGTAGATCTGCGCCGGTAAAAGCACCATAAAAAACTATTCCTCGTGCATTTGCCATTGGCGCAGCAATGGCAGCAGTCGGCGTGCCGGCATTACCGACAATAGCAATGACATTATACTGATCAATCAATTTGTTGGTGTTTGCCATGACACTATCCGGTTCATAGCCATCATCCAGTACGGTTAAATTAATCATCTGACCATGAATGCCGCCTTGCTGATTGACTTCATTGAAGAAAGTATTCATGCCCTGATACATTGCGCGTCCTAATAGCTGATTGGGACCGCTGAGTGAGGTGCTCATGCCAAGTTCAATGGATTCTGCATGCGTCAAACTGTGAAGAGCCATTAAGATAAAGAAAGCGCAGTACTTTTTTTTACACAGACGATCCATTTTTATGCCTGGTTTATTATAGAAATGACGTTGAAAAAAGTTTTTAGTTAAAATCCAGAAATGGTGAATGACTTTCCAAGTCATGTTCGGTATGAATAATAATCTATTGCTTTATTGCGCTCGCCAAAGCGCTTTGCTTGAAAAAATGAAAGGTTTTATTATAACTTTTCCAACGTAGAAACCAATCCAATTCGTTAGATAGTCTAAGACAGCGCTGGTTAATGAGCTACAAGAAGGTTCACAACTTGAAATTGACTGAATAAATCTCGATCAGCATGGTGAATCTATTATCATCTCAGAGTCAAATTTGATTAATTCCCGGGAGTGCAGAACCTATCATGGCGCAGATGAGAGGGGGGGCATGAATTCATGAATTTTCTGGCATTGAACAAATTTGCAATGAAAATTTCTTTCTCATTGCTTAAGGAAACTCTGAATAACTGTCATTTCGAGCGTGGAGAGAAATCTATAGCATTGATTATCAAAGATTCCTCACTTTGTTCGGAATGACATATGAGGGTTATTCAGAGTTTCCTTAACTACCAGAATAATATTATTCGCTGCTAAATCAATTGCTCGCAATTTGTAATGTATTTGTATTCAGATACGATGGTATCAATACACGGATGGGTCTTGGGCTGATGCTAAAATCAACTGTGCTTTCCGCTTCAATATCACGATTGCGGAAATAATCACCATCGACTTGCAGCGGATAAGCCCGGTCATGCAATGTACATGAGATATTTTTTCCGGAAAAATACTGCATGGGTAAGTTAGCTGGCTTACGCTGCAGAATTCTCATGGCTTTGATCAGTTCATGCTGATGCCGTGCGCCTGGTAAGAAGCCAAGAACAAGCTCGTTTTTTGATGGATCCGCAGCAGGAACCAGCTGCAAATTTCTTGCATAGGCTGAATTGTTGGCTACGATGATATACCCAGACCCATGATCAACAACTTGCTCACCATCTACGCTGACAGATACGGTAGGGTGATGTAGCGAGCACAAAGCTTTTAATCCATGCCAAGCATAGATCGAATCATTGAGCGGGCCTTTTCTTTTGCCAATATTTTTGACGGTGAGTGAATCCAAGCCCATCGATGCCATATGGAAAAAGGGCTTTTCGCCTTTAATGCCTTTACCGCTGATCAAGCCATAAAATTGTTGCAGACATGTTCCTGAGGCTATAGCGCGGAGTAGATCATCCGCGCGGGTACTCATTTCATAGGAGCGTGCAAACAACGATTCATTTCCACCCGGGATAGCATAAACAGGCGTGCCCGTTTTATTGATAGCATCTAACAATTTTCTTATCGTTCCATCTCCGCCGACTACGACAACGAGATCACTCGTGGCGATGTTATCTGAAAGGCGCGTATAGCCTTTCATCTTTTTTTCAGATGTGCATACTTCAACATTTTTCCCATGGTGAGTAAGTTCCATTTCCAGCTGACAGGCGAGTGCTTCTGTGTTTCCTGCGCTGGATATCGGGTTAAAGATAATTAAGATTTTTTCCGGGGAGGGTATTTTAATAACCAATTGACTGGTTTGAAATAAGAGATCGTCTTTCATGGGTGGCGTTCAGTGATTTAAGATCGTGGATTGAAAGGTAATTCTAGTCAGCGCATCTAATTCAGATTAAGACCAATCAACCGGTATTACCTTTACGTCCGACCAGATCTGATTACACCAAGACTGATCAATCGGCGGCATGCCTTCCTTTATCCATTGCACCAGATATTGGGCGGTGTTGGGATAGGTGACACGAATGGCTTTGGTCTCATACAGCCATTGCTCAATAATCCTGGAATCGACTTTGTGCATCATTTTTCCATAGCCTAATGTTTGCAAAGCCGCTGCATTCGAAATTTGTTCCATTTGCGCATGTAGCGGTTTCACCAGGATTTTCTTACCTAATTGTAAGGATTCACTGGCCAGTTCAAAGCCAGCATTGCAAATGATACCGGCGCAATCCGATAGATCTTTCTGGAAACCTTGCAGGGATAACGGTTTGCAATGCACATGTGCATAAGAAGAGGGTATAACCTCCGGAGAATACATAAAAAATTCAAATTCTTTAAATGGCGCTAATAGTGCCGCCATACGATGTTGATTCTCGAATGGCAGATAGACAATAATTTCATTTTTTTGAATTTTCTGGGGAATGATGGGGGTTTCAATAACCGGTGGCAATAGGGGCTGATCGAAATGATGCCAGTGCAAACCAATACCGATATCGACAGGAGCAAAGTTTTTCATAACCGCTTCAGAGAGCGGATCATTGCCTGCGCGCGGTATGTTATGGTGAAATGCATACTGATGATTGATGCCGATGGTTTTCTTATTTTGCCGGCGTGCTGCCCATGCGGTTACGGGCTCGTAATCACAAATGACCAGATCATAACTACTTAAATCCAGTTGCTTGATGTCTCTAAGAAAATTGAACGGTTTGGATTGCAGTACTGTTTTGACAGGACTGAGTTTGCCGTTTTTTGTGCTGAAAGTTAAACCATCGCGCCATTGATAGCCATTAAAGACTTCCATATCAAAAAATTTATCTTGCGGCCTGCCGGTAAACTGGTAGGTAACCTCAAGATTTGCAGCCTGAAATTCCCTGGCCATAATCCGGCCACGCGTGATATGACCATTACCCGTTCCTTGGATACCATAAAATATTTTCATTTCAATACGACTCCTGAACGGATTAGTACGACACTGATATCCAAACCAAATGATTGGATTACGTTGTGGACGCTTTGTGGGATTGTTTGTGGTCGTGTATCAATTGACCACTTGAATAGCGTTAAATTATTTTGATGAACGTTTCTCAGTGGCTTCATAGTCTCAACTTTATTGAATGAAACCAGAGCAGTTTAGTGACCTGATATGACAGGGAAATGACTGTTTCTTGGCGTTTATGTGACAATTTTATTAATGCCGATGCATCTAAATGGCAGTAAAAAACGTAAGTGTTTTCGCACAATCAGTTTTGCATCCATTGTTGGATTTGTTCGCGTTGATTGGCATACCATAGCTTGCCGATATCCAGTGTTCTTTGTTGGAGCGCCGCATTATTGGCGGAATCCATATTGCCGGGCATATCGTAGTTTTTCAGATAATGATTGATATACAGCACACGATTGCCCAAAACTTCTTCGGTCATTCTGACATTTGCCATCATTTTCTCTCTGAGAATGATCGAAGCGATTCCTTTCGCCGACCATTGCACGCCGCCATATCCGCAGGCTTTGTTTCCGCTTACTGCAAAACTGCGCCAGCCCGATCCGATGGAGAGCATTTTTATTTCATAATCTTTCCAGTATTGCTTGGCATGAAGATAAGCGCTTAAGCCGGGATTATTCATGCCAACACCGCCATCGATTCGCCAGTTACCATCTTGCATTTGCACGGGCGGATAGAACGAGGGTGCAGCAGTGCAGGCATCGGCTATCTCGCTTAAAAGAAAATCCGGTTGACTGTCATTGGTGAAAACCTCCAGTTGATCCTGATCCAGATTGAAACAAGGAATAAATATCCGTTTATTGAGTGACGACAGTCTCAGACTCTCCAACTCCTTTTGTAGGGTTAGGTTTTTCGAGTCACCTTTATATTTGGGATGAATTTGCAGTTTACTGAATAGCCGGTGCAACCAGTGCTCCACCATCATTTTTTCCAGCAATCTTTCTTGTAAAACCTTTTGAATGATTTCTTTTGCGCTCAAACGTCGTCCCAAGATCAAGCAGGTGATTAATCCGCCCGATGAAGAACCGGCGATCAGGTCAAAGAGATCATAGGTTGACGCGCCGGTGTCCTCTTCCAGGCATGCCAGTACGCTCAATTGAATCAACAGATGGCTGCCGCCGCCGTCCAGGCTTAAAACCGTTTTGGGTAACAGTGAATGTTTCAAATTGTTTTAAGCTGCCTTTTTACTGGCCAATAATTCTTCTTGCAAAAGGCTTTTATATTGCTCAAACCGCTCAGACCAGAAAACCAATTCCAGCGAGCCATCGTTATGTTCCAGTAAAGTAGAACAGCTTTCTACCCAATCGCCGTCATTGCAGTAAAGGATCGAATTGATTTCTCTTAATTCAGCATGGTGAATGTGGCCACAGACGACGCCATCGACACCGCGATCTTTTGCCAGATGCGCCAATGCATCCTCAAAACTGCTGATGTAGCTGACTGCATTTTTAACGCGCAATTTTAGGTAGGCCGCGAGTGACCAATAAGAAAACCCGAAGAACTTTCGCATGCCATTGATATAATGATTCAGATCCAGCAGGGTGTCATAAGCGACATTTCCCAGTTTCGCAAGCCAGCGGCTATTCTTGACAATGACATCAAACTCATCGCCATGCATTATCAACAACTTTTTACCTTCGGTGGTGGTGTGCACATAATCTTGATGAATCTCAACATTACCGAATACATGACCGATGCAATCCCGCATCCCCTCATCATGATTCCCCGGTATGTAAATCACTTTAGTGCCATGCTTGGCTTTGCCTAAAATAGACCGGATCACGTTGGTATGCTCTTGCGGCCAGTAAGGGCTCTTTTTGATACTCCAGAAATCGACAATATCGCCAACCAGGAAAAGATAATCGGTTTCAACCGAATGCAGGAAATGCAACAGCGCATCTGCCTGACAACCGCGGAATCCGAGGTGAACATCTGAAATCCACACGCTTCTTACTTTGATAGGGGCTTTATTCTTCACCATACATGCCTTTAAATTGGATAAGTGATGGCATGACAGCATAAAGAGCATTTGTTAAGCTTCTTTGAAGTATTTGTTAAATATTCATGAAGTATTTATTAAAAAAGAGAGTAGGGGGAGTTTTGCAATGATTCTTTGATGTGTATGAGCATATTCCAGTAAGATCCGCTTTTTATGGTAACTACTTTTACGGTAGCAGCACTTTAATACACAATGCACGCCACACCCACCCTGAAGCGATCATTACCTGAATTGCAACAAGTTGAAGCGATTATTCAGGAGGATAATAATGTACATCTACACAGTAAAGTGCTTTGCCAGGCGTCTTGCGATGATGGTCTGCTACCAATTTATGCGCTGACACTCGGGAATACTGCACAAGATATCCCGTGTGTGACTTATGTTGCTGGCATCCATGGCCTGGAACGCATTGGCACGCAAGTAGTCATTGCTTTTCTGGAAGGTCTGCTCGAACGGCTAAAATGGGATCGGGTCCTGGCTGATATTTTGCAACGGGTGCGGATCAATATTTTACCCATCATCAATCCGGTCGGCATGCTGAACGCTACGCGTTCAAATGGGCAAGGTGTCGATCTCATGCGCAATGCGCCGGTAAATAGCCACGAAAAAACCATCTGGCTGGCTGGAGGACACCGGATTTCATCGGTGTTGCCCTGGTATCGGGGAAAATCCGGTGAAGCCATGCAACCAGAAGCCCAAGCGCTATGCGACTTTATTAAGCAGGAAGTTTTACCTGCGCCGTTCAGCTTGGTCCTGGATTGCCATTCCGGTTTTGGTTTTCGCAACCAAATCTGGTTTCCTTATGCCAAAAGCCGGGTTGAGCCGATTAAACATCTCAAAGAAGTTTATTACTTGCGCCAGCTCTTTATGCAGACTTATCCGCATCAGGATTATTTGTTTGAGCCGCAATCGCAGCATTATCTGACTCACGGTGATCTTTGGGATTTTCTTTATCAACAATCGTTGGCGAGCAACAATGTTTTCTTGCCATTAACACTTGAAATGGGCTCCTGGCGGTGGATTCGTAAGAATCCGCTGCAATTGCGCCGATTGCAGGGTTTGTATCATCCGATCAAACCACATCGGCTGAATCGCGTATTGAGAAGCCATTTAATCCTGATGGAATTTTTATTGCACGCGACCTTGTCGTATCAAAACTGGCTCAACCAAAGCGAGATTCCGGGATTGGAACAACAAGCACGGGCGCTGTGGTATTCATGATGGATAGTGAACATTTTGTGCTGATTCGCGGGTTACTGCGTGAAGCACGGCACTGGGGAGAATTTACCGGAAGTCTGCAGCAGCAATTCCCCCACGCCATAATCAGTACGCCGGATATTCCGGGAAATGGTCTATTGCATCAGGCTACCAGCCCCAAAACCATTGCGGGGATGACTGAAGCATTACGCCAGCAAATCAATACAAACCAACCGCTCCGATTGATCGCACTTTCCATGGGCGGGATGATCGCGATGGATTGGATGACGCGGTATCCCGATGAAGTGGAAGCAGCAGTTCTCATCAACACCAGCGCAAGACCGTTATCGCCGTTTTACCATCGTTTGCGCTGGACGGTTTACCCCCAAGTGCTCAAGATGATTTTTCATTCGGCTGCACAAAAGGAAGCGGATATCCTGAGTCTGACTTCAAACCGTCACCCGCACGACAACAAACTGCTGGAATCCTGGCGACAATGGCAACAGCAAGATCCGGTATCAACGGACAGCGCCAGAAACCAATTTCTGGCCGCTGCAAAATTCTCCATCACGGACAAACCGCAGCAACCCATACTCGTTGTAACCAGTCGGGCTGATCGCTTGGTGGATTATCGTTGCAGTTTGAAATTGGCGCAGACTTGGCAAACCGGCTATGTGCAGCACGAAACAGCCGGTCATGATTTGCCGTTGGATGAGCCGGAGTGGTTGTCACATGCCATTAAGCAATGGCTTGATTCGATGATGATGTTAAAGAGCCTCTGAATAGCTGTCAAAGTACTGCATTTTAAATATCGGCTTTGAACATGTGGTTTGTGATGTTTGTTAATGATCTCTACGTAGCAAGCCAGCCACGCTGCAACCCAACCCATCGGAAGTGACTATACAACCTGGCTGGAGGTCAGTGTTAGCCCAGTCGGAAACCGCTTTGCGCGTAAAATCAGGAACCGGTGCCATTTTAATATACAGGGGACGGCCTTCGGCACTGAGCGAGATGGCCGCCACAAAAGGTACCTTGTTCTCGGAACCCCGGCCTGCCTTGCCGCCAGCCAATTCTCCGCCAAGGTAAGCATCATCCGCTTGGACATTACCACACAGCGTGTACTTGGCATCCCGTTCGACCATCGCCTGCATCAGCTTCTGCTGAATCAGCCAAGCCGTGGGATAGCTAACGCCCAGCTGCCGCTTAAGGTCGAGTGCCGACAAGCCGGTCTTGGCTTGGCTGATTAGATAAATTTCTAAGAACCAAATGCTTAGCGCCAAGTGGGTGCCTTGGAACAAGGTGCCTGCGATCAGAGATGTCTGCAACCGGCAGCACTTGCATTGGAAGTTCTTGTGTTTTCCTACCTTAAGCAAGTAGTATTTCGCGTTGCCGCAGCCTGGGCAGCTGAATCCTTGCGGCCAACGGGACGCTTCCAATGCATCAACGCATTGCTCATCTGTGCCAAACTGCGCAAGGAATGCAGGTAAGGGTAGGCCTGCTTGGAATTGGATACGCGGTCATGGCCATTTTTCTTTGATGGGTCTGTTTGCGTTAGTATGCGCCCCTTATAATAGAAAAAATCGGGTTTGGCTGAACAATCTTTCTAATCAGGTTAAGTTTTAGCAGTCCGTCGAGAAATGTTTCCGAGGCAGCCGATGCAAGGCAGAACAGGTGGAAAAGCGCAGTTTCAAATAAATGAGCATGTTGAGCTTGTTTTTAACACCGCAGCGGCAACGCAGATAATTTTTCAACGGACTGCTAAGGGATAAGATCCTGTTCCCCGCCCCTCGCTGCGGGGAATTTTATTTGCACCTGCCTGAAGCTGCTCGCTATTATCCGCTACTGTAGTTTGAATATTTTCCTAAATCTCTGAACTGCCTGCTAACGCGCAATAAATGACTCAAAAGAGCTATTCGCATACTGCTCGTGTTCTGATACTATCGCGGGCTATTAATTCGTTGTTGATGTTATGGTACTAACTTCTAGGAAGAATCTTGACGGTCAATCTTGTTGGCGGTTCTTTTCCGTTTTTTTTATAGGTATTTTTGTGAGTGTATTTCAGCAAACTGTATCTGCAGGAGAATTTAAGGGAAACGAAGTAATTCCTATGCCGATGGCAGATATTAAGTTGGGAGATCAAATCGAATGGTTAGATAATGATCGAATTGTTTTCACCGGATATAGCCGAGAACATCACGAAGGTACATCAGTTTTTCGATGGAATATCCCGTCTCAGGTCGAACGTATTTTAGGAGGCGTCCGGCGAATCTGTTTTGACGGAGAGAATCTTTATGCTCTCGCTAAAGCGGATACAAATGAACTGAAACGGTTCTTAATAGCCCCCCCCAATTTTTCTACAGCCAGTGTACTGGAAAAATCCTCAGCAAACTCAAAGCCGGTTTTTTTTGATAATTTGCTATGCATGGAACGCAGTACTCCAAAAATATTGTTGGGTCGTGTGTGGAAGAGCCTGGACAGAAAGCACGGTTATTTTGATTTCGGTCAATTACAACCAACAGGAGAGCCAATCAGGGTAGCTCTCGTGAGCGAAGATGGAATATCGCGGCGCGACACTAATTTAATTCTTGTGAATCCGATCCTGCCTAATGTTGTATATGTTCCTCATAAAGGAGCCTATTTTGTTCACAATCTAAATCTGACCCAAAAAGAACGACAGCAATGGTCTGATAGAGGTTACCTGGATGCTTGGTTTATTAAGCATGATGGGGAAGTGGAAACAATAAAAGTTCCAGCGGGAGATTGGGTATCCAATGAAGGTACTATCCTAATTCTGCCGCTGCAAAAAGGTTTTATTATTGTTGCCCAGGGATTTGAACGCAATGGGGAACCTGGAAGTGCGGGTGCATATCTTGTCCATGTTGATGGACATAATGAGCGACTGCTTTCCGGCTTTGTTGTCAATCCCCGTGTATCACCGAATGGTTGTCGCTTAGCTTTTGCGTTTCAACCGCGTTTCGATCGGGAAAATAGGGAGGGGGAAATGATCACCTCTTCCAGAAAATTACTAATTAAGAATATTTGTAACTAAAGGGGAAAATGAATGGTTTCTTCAAATGACTTGCTGGATGCCGCATTTGCAAGCTATCAGGATGGCGTGCAAGCGCCGCCGGCTGGATTTACTCAATCCACTAATCCGTTGCATACAATAAACAATTCGTCAACAGGTCTTTACGTCACCACTTACCATAATCCGGCAACGAATGAATATATTGTTGCTTTCCGAGGAACGGAATTTACTAGTGGAAATGATTGGGCCAACAATGCAAATCGTGGATGGCCGCAGTATGAACAGAATCAAGCGCAAATCCAGGGCTTATTAAATGGTCTTACAGCCGGCGGATCACAAATCAGTATTACAGGACATAGCTTGGGTGGCGGATTGGCGCAGTTTGCTGCTTACGATTACGCTAATTCAAATCCTAATGCAAGTAATGAAATTTCTTTGACAACCTGGAATGCTCTGGGTGGGAAATGGGCCTTGCAGGAATACCGTAATTTCGATCCTTCAGTTATGGATGGCATGTCAGCAACCCATTATTATCGCTACGATGATTTGGTTTCACGACTGGGTGAAGGTCATGTTGGCGGATCAACTATTGAATTGCGTGATCCTGATGGGGTATTCGATCATATCGGCGCCGCGCATGGTAAAGCTGCATTGCAAGAGGGATTGGCGCTTGGAGGGAGTAATAATTCTCCTGATTATATTTCGATCAGTGATGCTGGGCAAAGTGTTGTTGGGAATTTTTCCGATGGGTTTCTCAGTATCTCAAACGGTAACTGGGGGGAAGGACTTGCCAATTTGGCCGAAGGGATAATTCCAATACTAAACCCGATTGATCGTATATGGGTAGCTAAAGATTTAGGAGTCATAATTGGGAATGTAATATACCATGAGGCTCCAGCAGGAATTGCATGGGTAAAGGATCAAGTCAAGCAATTTACCGAGGCTGTAGTAGAAACTGCTGTTGATGCGGCTGAAACGGCTGCAATGATCGGACAAACTGCATTGGAATTAGCGAAACAGGGTGTCGTCGAAGCAAATGATCTAATCAATTCAATTGGTGAGGCTGTAGCAGAAACAATTGCTGATGCAGTGGAAGCCGCACAAACCGTAGCCGATGTAATTGGCGAATTTATTACCGACGGTTATTACAATGCAAAAGATTTTCTCAATTCATTCCTGGATGATGCGGGTAATTGGTTTAACAATACCGCCTCGGATTTCCAAGCTGCGATAAACACCGCCTTACGGCGTTTGATCGATCCCCTTGTTGTGGACATGGATGGTGACGGTATTGAGCTGACTGCCCGAGCCGATTCCAATGTTGTTTTTGATATGGATGGTGATGGAGTTAAGGAATGGACCGGGTGGATAGGCAAGGATGATGCATTTCTCGTGATCGATGAGAATTTGAACGGCAAAGTCGATTCGATTACGGAATTAATTGGTGATCAGGGACGATCGGGATTTACCGAACTCTCGACTTACGATTCCAATGGGGATCAAACAATTAATAGCAGTGATGCCATCTGGCCGAAATTGCTGCTGTGGCGTGATTCCAATAGCAATGGTACGACCAATACCGGAGAGCTATTGACGCTGACCGCAGGTGACATTAAATCCGTAGACCTTCATTACACTACCGTTAATTTTACTGCTGAAGGTAATCGAATTCACGAATCTTCAATCTTTGAGAAGATCAGCGGCGGCGTGGGGGCGCTTGTTGATGCGTGGCTGGATGTGAGTAATGTAGCGCAACCGCTGGGTGCGCTTACAACGGGTAATGTTACTGTCGATATGTTGCCGAATATCCGCAATTATGGCGATGTAACTACGCTCCGAAAGGAGATGGTTAACGATACAGCTTTGACGACTCTGGTCAATACTGTTGTCAATTTACAGCCTGATCAATTAGCAGGAATAAAAGGGCAGACCGAACAGATTCTGTTTCGCTGGGCGAATACCAATGACGTAGCGGTTGATTCACGGGGCGTAAATTTTGATGGCCGTGTACTGGCTACTTTGGAAAAGTTTCTAGGAACACCTTATGCAGTTAATGCAAATCCAAATCCTACAGTCCAAGCAGTACCGGGTTTGACGCGTGCCTGGAATAGTGTCGTTGATGGTGTTCAAAGCCGGTTGCTGCTGGAAGGGCCATTAAAAGACCATACACCACCCGTTGTTTATAACGAGGGAAGCGATCGTTTTATTACGTTAGGTACTATTGATGACGTGATAAATGGTATTAAACACGTTCAATTTACCGATACTCTGGCCCGGGCTAATTTCTGGTCCGCGGTTATTCCCGTTATCAACCGGCTTGCAGATGATGCAGGGATTGATCCTGCGTCTTTGGCGCATCGCAATAAAATCGACGCCGCGCTTGGAGAATCCGGATTGGGTAAATTCCAGGATCTCCTTCGTTCCGGCGTACTGACGGCAGTTTTGCCTGCATCGGGTATTCTCGATAAAAATGGAGTTTTTCAACTAAGCAATACGAATGAAATAACCTATCTTGCCGGCAGTATTCAAGGGGTTTTCGGGTTGGGCGGCAACGATCAATTAATTGTTACTAATGCATCGGCGTCTATTATGTTGGACGGTGGCAGCGGTGATGATGTATTACAAGGCAGTGAGAGCGCGGACTGGCTGGATGGAGGTCTGGGTGCCGATCTCATGAAAGGATTGGGTGGCAATGATACGTACATCGTCGACAATGTTGGAGACGTGGTGGTTGAGAACCGCAACGAAGGTACCGACACGGTGAACAGCAGCGTGAGTTATGTGCTGGGGAATAATGTTGAGAATCTGATTCTGTCAGGTACTGATGGTCTAAGTGGTGTCGGCAACACACTCAATAACATTTTGACGGGCAACAGTGGCGCTAACGCGCTTACCGGGAATGCCGGTAGCGACACGCTGGATGGAGGAGCCGGAGCGGATGCGCTGACAGGAGGTACCGGGGATGATGTGTATTATGTTGACAATGCCGGTGATACGGTAACGGAAGCCTTTAACGCTGGCACAGACAGGGTTTACAGCAGTATCAGCTATACCTTGACGGCTAATATGGAGAACTTGAATCTGCTGGGTGTTGATAATCTGAACGGTACCGGGAACGGTTTGAACAATACGCTGGTTGGAAATGGTGGAGCCAACATACTCAATGGCGGGAACGGTTCGGATTCGCTGCAAGGCGGTGCTGGAGACGACACCTATGTGGTTGAAAGCAGCGGCGATAGTGTATCGGAAGGGGTGAGTGCCGGGATAGATACGGTGCATAGTGGGCTCAGCTACACGCTCGGATCGAACGTAGAGAATCTGATGCTGACAGGGGTGGATAATTTCAGCGGAATCGGTAACAGCCTGGATAATCAGCTGACTGGAAATTCCGGTGCGAATACACTGGATGGTGGAATTGGCATTGACACGATGACTGGCGGTGCAGGAGAGGACACCTACTATATCGACAATATTGGAGATAGCGTGGTGGAAGGCGCCAATGCAGGGGATGACACGGTGCGCAGTGGCGTGAGCTATACGCTGGGAGCTAACGTGGAGAACCTGATACTGACCGGATCGGCGATACTGGATGGGACGGGCAACGGACTGGCCAATATTATTACGGGTAACAGTGCGGCCAACATTCTGAAAGGTAATGCCGGTAACGACACATTGGACGGCGGAGTCGGTGCGGATACGCTGGTGGGTGGTGTCGGGGATGATACGTATGTTGTGGACAATGCGGCGGATACAGCAACGGAAGGATTGAATGCGGGCATAGATACGATCGTCAGTTCAGTGAGCTGGATACTCGGGAATAACATTGAGAACCTGACGCTTGCGGGTAGCGGCAGTATCGATGGCAGCGGTAATGCACTTGGTAATCGACTGACTGGCAATGATGGTGTCAACGTATTGGATGGTCAAGCTGGAGTGGATGTTTTAACTGGCTGGGCTGGCAATGATACGTACATCGTCGACAATGCCGGAGATGTGGTGGTTGAGAGCCGCAACGAAGGTACCGACACGGTGAACAGCAGCGTGAGTTATGTGCTGGGGGATAATGTTGAGAATCTGATTCTGTCAGGTACTGACGGTCTAAGTGGTACCGGCAACACACTCAATAACATTTTGACTGGTAACGCGGGTGAGAACCAACTGGATGGCGGAAACGGGAATGATATGCTGGATGGCAATGCTGGAAATGATTTGTTAACTGGCGGAGCTGGCTTTGATGTCTTCAGGTTTACTACTACAGGCCATATCGATACGATCACTGATTTTATTGTGGCGGACGATACGATTCAGCTTGAAAATGCAGTATTCACGTTACTAACAACGACGGGCACTTTAGCCGCCAGCCAATTCGTAATTGGCGCGGATGCACTGGATGCGAATGACTTCATCATCTATAATAACGCAACCGGCGCGCTGCTATACGATGCGGATGGCAATGGCATTAGCGTTGCGGCACAGATTGCCACGGTGGGTGTCGGATTGGCGATGACTAATACGGATTTTGTAGTGATTTAGCGAATTCTCTGCAATACCGACAGAACCATTGGGCAGGCTCAAGTCGAACGACAATCAATGGATTACATTTGTCTTGAGCCTGTTTTAACATGGTAGCGGCAATGCAGATAGACCCTCAATGCTCTGCTCACGTCTGTCCTGATTATTAGTTCGCGGCTTGTCAATTACATATAATCCGGTTATCTCTGGTATAACTCAACTTTAGGCATCTAGCTGTTTAGTCCCACGATGTACTGGTGTAATATATGACCAGCTACG
>CAMCBD010000046.1 GCA_945872825.1 Nitrosomonas ureae | reverse complement strand
ACCAAGGTTGTTATACCGAAACAAATGGATCTATCCCGGCTACGTGCTGAGAACGTAAGGCTGAAACGGGAGTGTGAGATCCTAAAGAAGCAACGGCGTACTTCGTGAGAGATGTTGTGTGAAGTACGCCTGGATTGATAAGCAACGGGGATTTTCCCTTGCCGAGGCATGTACGATATTAGATGTCAGCGCGAGTGGTTACCGGTTGTGGAAGCGTGGTGGCAAGCCGGATCGTAAACGCCTCACGGAGACTCAAATGCTGACGTTGATCCAATCTATTCATGCCGAACTCAAGGGGATCTACGGCAGTCCGAGAATGGTCAGAGAATTGCGTGACCGTGGGTTTCCAGCTTGCAAGAAGCGGGGTTGAACGTATGATGCGAGAGAACGCATTCGTGCAAGGCGCAAGCGGCGCTACAAGGTAACGACGGACTCCAAGCACAATCTGCCGATTGCACCGAATTGGTTGGATCGGAATTTCAACCCGGTCGCACCTAATCAGGTCTGGACGCGACATCACTGACCTCAGGACAGATGAGGGCTGGCTATATCTGGCTATCGTGCTTGATCTGTTTAACCGTGAAGTGGTTGGCTGGTCGCTGAAACCGCGCATGACCGCAGACATCGCCACCGATGCGCTAACGATGGCATGGTTTCGCAAGAAACCTGTAGCAGGATTGATGCGCCACTCAGATCGGAGTAGTCAATATGCCAGCAAAGAATTCCAGAGAAAGCTCAAGAAATACAGCATGATCTGCTCGATGAGCCGTAAAGATAATTGCTGGGATAATGCCTCAACCGAAAGTTGGTTCAACAGCTTCAAGAACGAGCGAGTGCATGGGCTGCGCTATGAAACACGGGCAGAGATGGCTGCCATGAGCTTCGAGTACATCGAGTACTCGACAACCGGAAACGGCAGCACTCAACGTTAGGCTATAAATCACCCATGCGGTTTCTAAATGACTGGCTGATCACTCAACAGAAAGATAAGCTGATAGCATAAAACTGTTCGCCTGTTGGAAGACGAAGAACAGAGGGAAGCTCATTTCTATGGGATTACTGTTTCTCGTTGAGCATCCAATTAAATTCGAGGAATTGTATGTGACTATTTTCAGATACTAATAATTCTTTTGCGCGCGGTGTATCAGCAAGGCTATCACGGTAGTGCGCAAAGAATTGTGCAAGGCTAGACCACTCCCGCCAGCCGCGTTCAAAGTCTTCGCGATACCAATCAAAAATTTCTGAAACTTCAAGTTTTTCTGCTTTTTCGTTAACCCGATTGCATGATCGATCGGATAAAAAGGCGCGCGTGGCGGCTTCCAATTGTTGCTCGAGTTCCATACCGGTATAGGCTCTATTGAGCAGTGCCGGGCACCCGATGGATGCGCGATTGAGCGCAAAGTGAATGCGGGGTTCGTTGAAATTTCCCGGTTTCCGAATCATTTCATTTTCTATAGTATTTAACGAAATGAATTCACCCAGTAACGATATGAATTCTAATTCCCGTTGGTTCTTCATCATCGAAATTAATTGGGATTTCCAGCTCAGCGTGACCGGTGCATAAGCCCGCAGGGTCGCAATCGAAGAATAGCTCCGCAGAATTATTTCGACAGTAAACGCATTGTATGCATTGATCAGGAAAGCGAGCTGCTCAGATTGATCCCAGCCTGAGAAATCACTTTTCTTAACCGCTGAGAGCTGTGATAAATATTTTTGTAACTGACCATGATTGAGAGCAAGTCCATAGTAATTGACTTGACTGGCTTGTTGTTGGTTGATTCTATAAACATGCTCGCGCAGCAAATCATCCCAAGTCGTATGATCAAATCGGGCCGCTGATGCAGTATTTGCGATGCTGCATAACAGAACGATCCATAGAAATCGCTTAATTGCCATTAGGGTATTCCGTTGCTCATGATATCGATCAAGTGCTTTGCAAGTCTGGATAAAACTCACGTCCGATTCGATCAACATAATTGACTAAATTGTCTTTGGCTAGGCCGTATTCCTTCAGAGGTGACTCGATGGGGCAGCCGATGATGTTGATGAGCAACCCAAAAGCACTGGTATCCAGCGTGGTGGGTTGGTCGCCCAAGAAATAGGACTTGTTGCCGAGACTTGCGGATAGGGCATCCATATCCTGTTTGCCAAGCGCAAAGATTTCTTTAGCTTGGTGTCTGCCGGTGCCATGACCTAAAATCTGCCGCTTGATTTTGCGGCGCCGGCCACTGGCGACAATGTCCCGGATGAGGGACGGCAATCCGCCAAAAATTGCTTGTTTGTTGACTTGCCAATTTTCATCCGTATATTGCCAGCGCGAATAGAGCGCAGCCCAAAACAAATGTTCTTCAAGTAAACGCTGCATTGCGATCGATACGGCCAATTCTTCTTCCGACAACCCTTTATCCAGATCTTTGTAAGTTGATTTGAGATATGTGACGATGAAACGCGAATCGCCTAGGGCTTGGCTGCTATCTTCAATGTAGGGCAGCTTTCCCTTCGGCGTGCCTAAAGGCAGTGCTGTCTTAATTTCATATTCGATCTCCGCCATACGCAAGTATGTTTCTATTTTGCAACAGAAAGGGCTTAAATTTGGAATGCCCCAAGTGCGTTCAAATTGGTAAAGTTTTAGCATGTTAGCGATCCTCGTCATGATTAATATGGGCTAAATAATAGCTTGTATAGTGCAAGTTACTTTACTTTATAAACTTGTTAATTGCAAGTGATTGCATTACATTACACTCTATCCATTTATTTTTTTATGAGATGTATCGAATTATGACGGATGAACTGGGTAAATCAATTTTTGAGCGCTCGCACTGCCCGATTGCCTGTGCATTGGATTATCTGGGAGATAAATGGTCGTTGTTGATTATCCGGGATTTATTATTGGGTAAAAAACGCTACCAAGAGATTATGGCTTCACCGGAGCGCATCGCCACAAATATATTGGCGGATAGACTGAAAAAATTGGAAGCTGCTGGGCTTGTTATTCAACAAGCTTATCAACAAAAACCGGTACGTTATGAATATATTTTGACAAAAAAAGGAGAGGATTTGCGGCCGGTATTAGAGGCTTTAGTTAAATGGGGGAAAGCCTATTTTCCTGGCACCACGGTTTTTAAGTCCCATGAATAGGATCACTTACCGTAGCTAATGAAGCACCCCGCTGCAAGCAGCGGGGGTTGAAACCTGAAGAAGAGATATTAAGTCTGTGATTCTGGTTTTCCTTCAGTATTCTGCATTTGCGCTGCTGCAACTCTACTTTCCAGAGTCATGATGCGGGATTCCAGTCTCGCCACCAGTGCTTTGGTTTCAGGCGATTCAACGGGAGCTTGTGGTTTAGCGGCGCGTGTTTCCAAAACTTCCACGCGCGTTTGTAACTGCTCCGGCAAGTTCTCTGATTCAGGACCTGCAAGGTGCGTAAATTCCACGCTATCTTCATAGGGCTCGCGTGTGGTACCGGTCGCCTTGACGATGGCACCGGCGATCAGTCCGCCGGTAATGGCAATGATAAGGGTAATCATGATACCATTGAATTGTGCAATGGCGATATCCGGCACTACGAAGAAAGCACTAAGTCCGCCTATTAATCCAGGCATACCGTGCAAGTTATGTACGCCGCAGGTGTCGACGAGTTTGAATCGGGATTCCAATACCGGTTGCAGGAAAACATAACCTAAAACAGAAACTGTGCCTGCCAGCAAGCCGATGCCAAATGCGCCGGTTGGAGACACTACATCGCATAAAGAACCGATAGCTACACCACCCGCCAATGCCGCGTTGGCCATATCGACCATGGAGGTTTTGCCGTTATGCAGTTTGGAACTGAGAAAATAAGTGGCAATCGTTGCGCCTGAGAGAGCCAATAATGTATTGACGACCGTTTGCGGCATATTTTCTAATGGCACCAGTGCTGTGGCAAAACTTGGCCAGAATATCCAAAGCACCATTGAACCCAACATGGCAAAGCGATCAGAAGTGTGATCCGATTCGATCGGTTTGCTGCGTTGGTAAGCTGTGGTGAGCACAATGGACATACTTAATCCAAAATAGGCACCAAATGCATGGATAACAATGGAACCGGCCGAATCCTTAAATCCGGTGGTATAGCCAATCGCATCATCAAGCACGAGCCATTCATTCAACAGATAAAGTGGAACGACTAAAAGAGCGAGCAATGCGTATTGAAAAACACGTAGACGCCCTAGTACAGCGCCCATAGCGATTAATGCCGTGGCGACTGATAGCTCAGCAAATAGCAACGAATCCAGCGTATGCGGTGATAACTGGTGGCCAAAGATGCCATTCGCGCGTAATAGGATGTAAAGCGGAAGTCCAACGGCGACAACCAGATAAGTGCCAGTTACAGCACCAAATCCATAGCGGCGGACAAATACCATGAGAAAACCGAAACCGACCAGAAGCATGGTCAAGATGTTGATAATGTAATTATACTTTGCAACTACTTGTGCTTCACTCACAACAGCTGCTACTTCACTAGCGCTGACCCAACTGCTGAAACCTAGGAGAAACAGCCCCACTACGTTTAGTAGTGTCAAGCAAAAGCCTTTGTTCATATGATTCTTCCTTATTTTGGTTATTTGGGATATTTCTGGGGAAACACTGCTTAATACATGGTAGAAACTTCAATTATCAATGTGGTTGCATTAATTGATTACTACGTTCTGTGGCGAGACCTTTAGAGTAAGTTTTAATTTGAATGCAGATCAAATCCCCGGTCAAGAGTTTGAACTCTAATTACCATAAAAACAATAGGGTCTAGATAGATTGTTGATTATATTTGTGATGAGATTTGGGTGCGAGCAGGGGTAATCTTAGATAAAAACCGATACTTAAAATGGTGGTGTAGCTTATTGGCGGTAGTGCGATTGCTCCGCTAACGGAATATGTTTCGATGCATGCCTGCTTTTAAGGACTCGATGGCCTCCTCAGGCGTGCTTACAATTTGCTGGTGGGGGCAAAAGATATTTTTGGAGAGTTCTCGTTGTGCATAAAATTGCCGGACAAGGTCGAGTTTTTGCCATTCCGATATGCGAGGTTGTATCCAGGTTTTATCATTCCGGCCTAAGGCATACACTTTTCTTTCTCGGGTGGCGCAGCGGATACCTTCATAACTGACATTCAAGGCGCCTGCAGAGGATTTGATAACTAAGCTAAAACGAATGACACCATCTTCGCCTATTTTTATGGAGGTTGTGTCAACGAAATACTGATTATCGCTGACAGCACCTGCATCGAATACCATCAGATTTTTCTTATCCGGGTAAGCGGGGAGTTGTGTCAGTTGTTCAACCCAGGGTTTGTCGCTTTCAAATTCGTCTTTGAATGCTGGCTTAGCGCAAGCAAACAAAAACAAAACACAGATCAGCGCAAGTGCTCTTTTCATGCAACGGATAAATCATTGACTAGTGATGCGCGAATGCTGGGATCAACAGCATCTATTGTTGCCTGATAGGCTGGGTGATCAACGCCCATGCTTAATGGCGCGCCTTGCTGGAGTGACAAAATCATTTCAGGGATGAGCTCAAAACGCAGGAAATGAACGGACGAGGTTTTTTCGCTGGTTTCCCGTTCCAGATCTTCATCAGCGATCGCGTACACGGGTGCATGTCCGGCAATTTTGACCCATACTTTATCTTCGATGCCTACCATGGTAGCCAATTTGGCTGCACGCACCGTTGGGTCCGGGTATTCAATCATCATGGTGGTTTTCCAGTTATGTCCATCGGGAATCAATGGCGTATAAGTTTCAAGCTCATGAACGATCTCTTCTTCCTGAAAAATACGTTCTACGTGCAACATTTCCTGAATTTGATAACGAACGGTCAATTCGTCTTCAAAGATCAGAGTAATGTTTTCTCCCAGGGCAATTTTGCGTGTTTTCTTATGGGCCATCACTTGCGCGCGGAAATCTTTACGTATTTTGGCATACGCTTCCAATGTCAGCAGGTTGTCACGGGTTATTGGCGTCATGTGTTTTTCACCGGGTTGTGTGATAGGGGTGACTGGTGGCTTGGATTCGGCCAACGGCTGAAGATCGGCATCAATGCCATAAGCCATATGCAATAAAGTGAGTGGGTGTAATTTCTGCGCTTTGCTTTCGCCTATGCCTTGTTCGATATGCCGCGCGGCGATGGCACAATCCGAACTGATGTAATCCGGATCTGATGCAGCCATTTGTTTGAAAACCGGCCGGCCAATTTTCATCGAATCGGCAAAGTGTTCGCTTTTTACGCCCCAGGTGCCGTCATGGCCTGAACAGCGTTCTACGACGTTTATTGTTGTATCGGGTATCAGTTGCAGGATATCGCGAGTCTTTTTGCCAATGTTCTGCACGCGTTGATGGCAGGGGATATGGTAAGCCACATTACCCAGCGATTTTTTGAAAACCGTCTTGAGTAAGTTGTCTTGGTTTCTTAATGCCAAATACTCAAACGGATCGAACATAGCAGCTGCAACAACCTGAACCGCTTCATCATCCGGAAACATCAGTGGCAATTCCTGTTTGTACATCAATGTACAGGAGGGCACGGCGGAGAGAATGGCATAACCCGCTTGAGCCAGTTTCAGTAAATGGGGAATATTTTCATTTTTGAGTTTTTCTACTGCTTCCAGATCACCCAGTTCCAGTTTCGGCATGCCGCAACAGGCCTCTTTTTCCAACAGGCAGGCTGGAATTTCATTATGCTCCAGTATCTTCAGTAAATCGTGACCGATGCCCGGTTCGTTATAATTAATGTAGCAGGTGGCATAAATAGCGACCTTGCCGGGCGTGCGAGTGCCATTTTTTACCGGGAAAGTATCGTTGGGTTTAGCGTTTGAGCGGAATTTATTGGCCGTGTATTCAGGCAATTTTCTATCGGCATGAATTCCCAGCATGCTGTCCATCAATTTGCGAGTAGCGGGCGTTTTGTTAATGGCATTCACGGTTTGAACCACCACGGGAATAGTGGCAAGTTTACCCATCAAGTCGGTACTGGAAAGTAATTTGTCACGAAAACCGGCGCCCTGACTTTTATATTTGGCTGCTTTGGCGCGTAACATCAGATGCGGAAAATCAATATTCCACTCGTGCGGCGGCACATAAGGACATTTGGTCATGAAGCACATATCGCAAAGATAGCAGCGGTCAACCACTTCCCAGAACTGGTTTTTGTTGACACTATCCAATTCACCGGTAGCGCTTTCATCAATCAAATCAAATAAGCGTGGAAAAGCGGTGCAAAGATTGACGCAGCGGCGGCATCCTTGACAAATATCGAAAACGCGCTCCATTTCCTGATTCAGACTGGTTTCGTTATAAAAATCAGGATTTTTCCAGTCAATGGGATGACGTTTCGGTGCTTCGAGACTGCCTTCACGAGTAGACATAGACGGGTTTCAGCGAGTAGAAAATTTATTCGATTAAAGGATGGGGTTTAACCAATGAAATAATAGTTAGATAAACCCCAATGACTCTATGCAATGAACGATCGTATCGTGTAACGAATTAATCGGCTAAGCTATCCAGTGCGCGCTGAAAGCGATTGGCATGTGAGCGTTCAGCTTTGGCCAGTGTTTCAAACCAATCAGCGATTTCGTCAAAACCTTCATCGCGTGCTGTTTTTGCCATGCCTGGATACATGTCGGTGTATTCGTGCGTTTCACCTGCGATGGCTGTTTTCAGGTTGTCACGGGAAGCACCGAAAGGCATGCCGGTAGCCGGGTCGCCACAGTTTTCCAGATATTCCAGATGACCATGCGCGTGACCGGTTTCACCTTCAGCGGTTGACCGGAATACAGCAGCGACGTCATTTTGTCCTTCTACGTCGGCTTTAGCTGCGAAATATAAATAACGACGGTTAGCTTGAGATTCGCCGGCAAAAGCGGCTTTCAGGTTTCCTTCCGTTTTAGATCCTTTTAGTCCCATCATTTTCTCCTTTTTAGATTAACGAGTTTTTGTAGTTGTTAAAGATGAAAAAAATGTATTTACGTATCGCACAAAACTTAGATTAACTGAGAAACGCAGGCGTGAGGTGATGGTTCTGCATCTTGCCAAAGTTTTCTTCAGTCTAATCAGAGCATGGCGAGCGCGCGAAAATACAAAATCCAATCTGTGCAAGGAGACTATCGAAGGGCTTGTGGATTGTCAACTGTCTGGGTGTAGAACAAGTAAACTTTCGGATTAGTAGCGAAAGGTTCGCGATATTTTATTAAAGCATCTGATGAAATCGTATCGAGTTGACTGCCACTTGCTACACTTGACTGCATGAAAAGCAAGAATTCTAGTAAAATTGATTCTTCTAGGAAGCTGTTCTCGTTATACCCAATGAGTATTCGGTATTCAATTTTTATTTCACCTAACAAACAACGTTTAATCAACTATTTTTTAGTTTAATCACTGCGTCAATTCACTCAGTTTATGCCTTCACTTCCTTATTGGCGCCTTTCCGGTTTTTATTTCTTTTACTTTTCGGTGATTGGGGCATTTGCACCGTACTGGAGCTTGTATTTGCAATCACTGGGATTTAGCGCGCTACAAATCGGTGTATTAATGTCATTGTTACTCTTTACTCGTATTTTTTCTCCAGCCGCCTGGGGCTGGTTGGCCGATCATATGGGGAAGCGCGTTCGGGTTGTGCAGATTGCTGCTGCAAGTGGATTATTAAGCTTTTGTGGTTTTTTCCTGGGTGAATCGTTTGCCTGGGTGTTTTTTGTTATGTTGTCAATGAGTTTCTTCTGGAGCGCCTCGTTGCCAATCATGGAATCGATCACCCTGTCACATCTGGGCGAGCGCACCGATAAATACGGGCGTATTCGTTCCTGGGGCTCCGTCGGGTTTGTTCTGGCAGTGGTTGGTATCGGTTATTTCTTGCAAAGTGTGGAAATTACCTGGTTACTTTGGATTATTCTAGGATTAAAGTTTGGCATTGTAATTTTTTCTTATCAGATTCCCGAGAAGGAAATCATCAACTACACCGCAGGATTGCATACGGTACGGCAGATCTGTCTGCGCCCGGAAGTTATGGCTTTTTTGATTGCCAGCTTATTGATGTTATTTGCACATGGGGCTTACTATACATTTTTCTCGATCTATCTGGTTGAACATGGCTATGACAAAGGGTTTGTCGGATGGTTATGGGCTACCGGCGTTATCTGTGAAATCGGTATTTTTTTTATTATGCCGTGGCTGATGCGGCATTTCAGTTTAAAGCACATATTAATTTTTAGCTTTGCCTGCGCTATTCTGCGTTTTCTGCTGATAGGGCAGGGTGTCGAATGGCCGCTAATTATCGTTTTTGCACAAGTTTTACATGCCGCAACTTATGGCGCGCATCATATTGCGGCCATGATGGTGATCCATCAATTCTTTCATGGCCGTCATCAAGCGAAAGGTCAAGCGATTTATACCAGCATTGCTTATGGACTGGGCGGTGCCTTGGGAGCAATTTCTAGCGGTTATACCTGGGATTGGCTGGGAGCAGAGACCACTTTCTTTATCAGTGCTGCCGCGGCGTTAACCGGCATGATCTTAATCGCATGGAAAATGAAACCATTCAGTCATCAATAGATTGTGCTGCGTATAGTTTGTTGAATCAGTAAACTTTATGGGATAATTGCAGGCTAATTAAAAATTTTAAACTTGTATGATGCAAACGTTATACGACAAGCTGTGGAATCAACATGTGGTTCATACTGAATCGGCCGAGCCGGACAGTATGGCATTGATCTATATTGATCGCCATTTAGTGCATGAGGTGACCAGTCCGCAAGCATTCGAAAGTTTGAAGCTGGCAGGACGGAAGCCTTGGCGCCTTGATTCTATCCTGGCCGTTGCAGACCATAATGTTCCAACGACCGATCGCAGTCATGGCATACATGACCCCATTTCTCGTTTGCAAGTCGATACATTGGATCAGAATTGCGATGAACTGGGGATTACCGAATTTAAAATGCAGGATTTGCGCCAAGGTATCGTGCACGTTATTGGTCCTGAACAAGGCGCCACATTGCCCGGCATGACGGTTGTTTGTGGCGATTCACATACCAGTACGCACGGTGCTTTTGGTTGCTTGGCATTTGGTATCGGCACTTCAGAGGTTGAGCATGTATTAGCAACACAGTGCCTATTGATGAAAAAAGCCAAAGCCATGCGTATTTCCGTTGAAGGCAAATTGGGTGTTGGGGTTACCGCTAAAGATATCGCTTTGGCGATCATCGGCGAAATCGGTACTGCTGGCGGCACGGGGTATGCGATCGAATTTACTGGCAGCGCGATCCGGGCGTTATCCATGGAAGGGCGCATGACGCTGTGTAATATGGCGATTGAAGCCGGCGCACGCGCTGGCATGGTGGCTGTTGATGAGACAACGATTAATTACATTCAAGGGCGGCCTTTCGCACCCAAAGGTGAATTGTGGGGTAGGGCGATCGCTTATTGGCGCACACTGCAAAGCGATACCGATGCGGTTTTCGACCGGACAGTTGCCTTAGATGCTGCACAAATCAAACCCCAGGTTACTTGGGGGACCTCTCCTGAAATGGTGACCACGATCGATGGCACGGTGCCGGATCCTTCTCTCGTTACCGATGAAGTGAAACGCCATGATATGCAACAAGCGTTAAATTATATGGGGTTAGTTGCCAATACACCAATTCGGCAGATTACCCTCGACAAAATATTTATTGGTTCTTGCACCAATTCACGCATTGAAGATTTGCGGGCAGCTGCACAAATCGTTAAAGGAAAACGCGTTGCCTCAACCATTAAGCAGGCACTGGTTGTGCCCGGTTCAGGTTTGGTCAAGAAACAAGCTGAGCAAGAAGGGCTGGATCGGATTTTTCTCGCAGCCGGATTTGAGTGGCGTGAGCCCGGTTGTTCCATGTGTCTGGCAATGAATGATGATCGGCTGATTGCCGGAGAACGTTGCGCTTCCACATCAAATCGAAATTTTGAAGGCAGGCAAGGACCCGGTGGCAGAACACATTTGGTCAGCCCGGCAATGGCTGCAGCGGCCGCCATTGCCGGGCATTTTGTCGATGTGCGCGAAATAAGCGAGTGACCTAATCAATGGAAAAATTTGATACTTTTACTGGTTTGGTGGCGCCGCTGGATCGTGCCAATGTTGATACCGATGCGATCATCCCAAAGCAATTCCTTAAATCGATCAAACGCTCGGGCTTTGGTCAAAACCTATTCGATGAATGGCGTTATCTGGATCATGGAGAGCCGGGTATGGATCCGGCGCAACGTCGGCCGAATCCAGAATTCGTATTAAATCAACCGCGTTATCAGTCCGCACAAATATTGCTGGCACGTGCAAATTTTGGTTGCGGATCGAGTCGCGAGCATGCGCCGTGGTCACTTCAAGATTATGGTTTTCGTGTCATCATCGCTCCCAGTTTTGCGGATATATTTTTTAACAATTGTTTTAAGATTGGCTTATTGCCGATTATTCTTGATGCGGTAGTACTGGATCGTTTGTTTGAAGCAGTTAAATCAACGGAAGGATACAACCTCACGGTAGATTTACAAAAACAAACAGTGACTACGCCAAACAATGAGGAATTTAGTTTTGCTGTCGATACTTTTCGCAAACACTGTCTGTTGAATGGATTGGATGAGATTGGCTTGACGCTGCAACGGGCAGAGAAGATTAAACAATTTGAGCAGAAACGGCGCAACGAGCAGCCCTGGCTGTTTATGTGAATGACATTGCAGAAAGCTAGAATATGATGAAAATTGCTGTTTTATCGGGCGACGGTATCGGACCTGAAATCGTAGCGCAAGCCGTGCGTGTGTTGAATACTTTAAAAGCCGATGGTCTGGCAATTGAGTGGGAATATGGGTTGATAGGGGGATGTGCTGTTGATGCAACCGGAGAACCGTATCCTGACGCAACACATCGATTAGCGAGTCAGGCAGACGCGATTCTGCTGGGTGCGGTAGGTGGCCCTCAATATGATACATTGCCGCGCCAACAACGTCCCGAACGCGGCTTGCTTGCTATTCGTAAGGAACTGAATCTATTTGCCAATCTGCGGCCAGCGATACTTTATCCGGAATTGGCCAATGCCTCCAGTTTGAAATATGACGTGGTTGCCGGACTCGATATCATGATCGTGCGCGAACTGACCGGCGATATTTATTTTGGTGAACCGCGCGGTATTGAAATGCGTGACGGGCAACGTGTCGGATTTAACACGATGATTTACAGCGAAGCAGAAATCCGGCGTATTGCCCATGTAGCGTTTCGGGCAGCCAGTAAACGGCAGGGTAAGTTATGCTCCGTCGATAAAATGAATGTGCTGGAATGCACTCAATTATGGCGTGATGTTGTTATCGAGGTATCCAAGGAATATCCGCAAGTGATTCTTTCACATATGCTGGTCGATAATGCCGCCATGCAATTGGTTCGTAATCCCAAACAGTTTGATGTGATTGTGACCGGGAACATGTTTGGCGATATATTGTCCGACGAAGCTTCGATGTTAACGGGATCGATTGGAATGTTGCCTTCTGCTTCGCTGGATGAAAATAATAAAGGTTTGTACGAGCCGATTCATGGTTCGGCACCCGATATTGCCGGGAAGAATCTGGCTAATCCGCTTGCGACCATACTTTCGGTTGCTATGATGCTGCGCTATACATTTAATCAGGAGGAAGCTGCATTTCGAATAGAAAACGCAATTAAAAAAGTTTTGGCGCAGGGCTTCAGAACAAAAGATATTGATGAGCCGGGTATGCAATCTGTCGGCACGCAAGCAATGGGTGATGCCGTGTTGTCATTTCTGTGAAATGATTCTAAATAGTAAATTTAATTTAAGGATAGATTGAATTAAGGTGGAATTAGTACATTAAATCATTTTTTATGGATTTATAAAGTAAGCTAATATTTACGAAAGCTATTTTAAATAGTTAACCCGATTGTCAATTTTAGGATAAGAGATAAGCAATGAAACAAGTTGGTTTTGTTGGCTGGCGAGGAATGGTCGGCTCCGTATTAATGCAGAGAATGCGAGAAGAAGAAGATTTTTCGCTGATAAATCCTGTTTTTTTTACAACATCACAGAAAGGTGGCGCAGGTCCTGAAATTGGCAAGGAAACTCCATCTTTAAAAGATGCATTTGATATCAAACAACTCAGTGCAATGGATATCATTATCTCTTGTCAGGGTGGTGATTATACCAATCAAGTTGTCAAGCAGTTGCGCCAATCCGGATGGCAAGGATATTGGATAGATGCGGCATCTGCACTGCGTATGGAAGATGATGCGGTTATTATACTGGATCCGGTTAATATGCCGGTGATCAAACAAGCGCTGCACGATGGCGTCAAGAATTATATTGGTGGCAATTGCACGGTAAGCTTGATGTTAATGGCGGTCGGTGGTCTTTTTGATAAAGGGTTGGTGGAATGGATGAGCGCCATGACTTACCAGGCGGCATCGGGGGCGGGGGCCAAAAACATGCGCGAATTACTACTACAAATGGGTGAAGCACATAGGGTGGCAAAAGATTTACTGGATGATCCTGCTTCGAATATTCTCGATATAGATCGAGAAGTTGCAGGTACCTTGCGGAATAATAAATTCCCAACAGAAAATTTTGGCGTGCCATTGGCCGGTAGTTTGATTCCTTGGATTGATAAAGAGGTAGCCAATGGACAGAGTCGTGAAGAATGGAAAGGTCAAGCAGAAACCAATAAAATTCTCGGCAGAAGCAACCGGCAAATTCCTGTTGATGGCATCTGCGTGCGTGTCGGTGCGATGCGATGCCATAGTCAGGCTTTGACGATCAAATTAAAACAAGATGTACCATTAGATGAAATTGAAGAAATTATCGCTGGCTCGAATGATTGGGTGCAGATTGTTCCCAATGATAGAGCAGCGACAACCTCAAGATTAACACCCACAGCAGTAACAGGATCCCTGTCAATACCTGTAGGACGTTTGCGGAAACTAGCGATGGGTGGAGAATATTTATCTGTTTTTACAGTAGGCGATCAATTGCTCTGGGGTGCTGCGGAGCCGCTACGGAGAATGTTGCGTATACTGATTGCGCATTAATTAAGTATATTCATTTGTTCATTCTCTTAAAGATTTTAGCTGATGATCGGTTTGTTTAAAATGAATTAGCCAGCAATTTTAGGCATAATCACAGCTTGCGTGATTACGCTACAATGCTAGCCTTTCGATATTTATTTTCAAAAACCAGAGAGGGTACTTCGGTGTATAAAACATCTTTTAGAGTCAGCTTGTTTGTAATCATTCTGATGTTGCCATACGCTGTTATTCAGGCGGCGGGACTCGGCAAATTGACACTCAATTCGGCATTGGGACAACCCCTAAATGCTGAAATCGATATTGTTGCCACCAACAGTGATGAAGTGCAATCTCTAAAAGCCAGTGTCGCAAAGCGGGAAGCATATATGCAAGCTGGTATCAACTATGAGTCTATCCTGTCGTCTGTCAAAGCTTCGATAGAGTCAAGGACTAATGGCAATCCCTATATCAAGCTGACTTCGCCGCAAGCTGTCAATGATCCATTCTTAATGATTTTGATGGAGTTGAATTGGGCTTCAGGGCGTATATTGCGCGAATATACCGTTTTGCTTGATCCGGTTGAAGCGAATACACAGAATCTAGCTGCAGCGAACAGCAATCCTGCCCCGAGAATAACCGTATCGAGGCTAGATGCGGAAAAATCTTCTGGCATTGAAAAAAATAATCAAGCGACAAGCTCGTCTAAATCAAAAAATAGCTCTTCTAATCAAACGAAAAAAACCTATGGGCCAGTGAATCGGGGAGATACCCTATCGTCAATTGCCCGACAGGTTTTGCCAGCTGGGGTCGATCTTAATCAGATGCTTGTGGCACTTTATCGTGCGAATCGTGATGCCTTTATTGCCGACAACATGAATTTGCTCCGAACTGGTGTCGTTCTTAAGATACCCGAGAGAAGTGAAGTAACAGCCATTGATACATCAATGGCAAAGGCGGAAATTAAAACGCAGATTGGGGACTGGCGTAATTATCAAGGAAAGCTAGCGACGATCAGCAGAGAATCATCGACATCTCACACAATCAGTCAATCAGATCAAGGTCAAATCACGACCAATATTGATAAAAAATCTATAGCAGCATCTGGAACCCCTAAAGAAGTTTTGAAGCTATCAAGTGGTGCTCAGCTGCTTGATAAAAATGGTCAGATTGCTGAATCTACTTTAGTAGATCGTCTCCGGATGATGGAAGAAGATGCTATCGCACGCAATCTTGCTTTGCAGGAGGCCAATCAGCGTGTGGCGATGTTGGAAAAAAGCATTGAAAATATGAAGCAATTGCTGGAACTGAAGGATTCTGTTTTAGCTCAGGCACAAATTAAAGCAGAGTCTGTTACAAGGCAACCAGAAGTGCGTTCACCTATGACGGTTAACGCGTTAACTGAGAAAAATCCAAAGCCGGGTATGGATTCCCCACGGGTGCAAGAAGCTCCGGTGATTCAACCTGCCACCGAAGCAATTATACAGAATACAACAGTTAGTCCACCGCAATTACCTGAAACTACGGAACGATCATTGACCGATCAACTATTCGACTATATCGAATATATTGGTGCTGCCTTGATTCTAGTATTGTTACTCACTTTGCTGATTCTTAAGCGACGTCGAGATCAGTTAAAAGCTGATGTGGAAGAAGATGATACAACGAAAGAAGACTTTTCTTCATCAATGCGGTCGCGGATGGCTTCAATGGCGGCTGTCCAGACTGCTATGCCTTCGGTTGATACGAACCAGTCTGTATCAGAGGAAGCGGAAGATGATCTAACCTATGAGAACATCAATGTCTATTCTGGAACTGAAGAACAGGATGAAACTTTTGATAAAGAGACGGCTTCTTACGAAGAAGATATTGAAGATGTTGAGAAATCTGACTCAAATGCAGCGTCTATTTCTGAGTTTCGGCTTGAAGACGAGTTGTTGTCGGATAATTTACAGCAGGATGTTGGTACAGATAAGAGTGGTTCCGCAGAATTTGCCAATGAAATAGATTTTGATTTGAGCGATGAAACCGACGAAGGTAAAAAGAATTTAGCTTTGGATCAAACCCTCTCAGCAGATGATTCTATGGAAGAAGGTGTTGAGTTCCCTGATGATTCCAAAAATTTGAAAGAAGCCAATGTTTCCGATTATGCATTGGAGATTAATTTTGATGAATCAGAGCAGCCTTTAGATTCTGTAAACTCCAATGATAAAGCTGTAGAAAAGGATAATGAGGGAATAGATTTTGAACTTGCTAATTCAGATATCGATTTGACGGAAGAAGAATCTACAAATGAAATTGAAATTCCCAAGATGACTGATGAATCCAGTTCCTTTGAAAGCAATGCGGAAAGATCCGGCTTAGCCGATGAGCCTTTGGAATTTGACCAATCTCAGGAAGCTGCACTGGATACGATGGAATCAGAGCCATTGTCTAAGATGCCTGAACTCGAATTAGCCGATATTAATTTGGATCTTGAAGATACCAATCCGGTGAGCGAGAAAGTTGAAAAGGTGGACTTAAGTGATACGGGTGAGGAATGGCAGGAAGTTGAAACCAAACTCGATTTGGCAAAAGCTTATCTGGAAATGGATGATAAAGAAGGTGCCAAAGAAATGCTTGAGGAAGTAGTACGCGACGGTGATGCAAAACAACAGAAAGCTGCGAAGAAAATGCTGAAAAGCCTTTAACAAGCATTGAAAAACTATCTGCGTTGCCGCTGCGGTGTTAAAAACAAGCTCAAGATGCTTATTTATCATACATAAACTGCGCTTTATCGCCTGTTTTTGCCTTGTGTCGGCTGCCTCGAATACGTTTTTCAACGGTCCTTTAGCTATATCTGCTGGTCACATAGCAATATTGGACATTGATCAATTTGGAATGGCGGTTTTTTCTTTGTGCGGATAGTTCTTGTCTTAGAATATGACGGTGCCCGGTATTGCGGATGGCAAAGTCAACCGGCAGGCTGTTCGATTCAAGATGCGCTCGAGACAGCCCTATCTCAGATAGCAAAAGAAGCAATTCGCGTTACTACCGCTGGACGCACCGATGCGGGGGTTCATGCACTTTATCAGGTGGTGCATTTTGATACGCTTGTACAACGCCCTATCAGTGCATGGATACGTGGGGTGAATGCGTTATTGCCAGGGGATATAGCGATACTGTGGGCAGCCAAAGCATCAGAAAAATTTCATGCAAGATACAGTGCAATTGAGCGACGTTACATTTATTTGCTATTAAATCATCCTGTTAGACCCGGAATTCATAATAAAAAAGTAGGGTGGTGCCATCAACCGCTTGCGTTGGAGAAAATGCAAACTGCAAGTAATATCTTGATCGGCGAACATGATTTTTCCTCGTTCCGATCGGCCGAATGCCAGGCAAAATCTCCTATTCGGACAATGACACAATTGAACATCACGCGCCACGGAAATTTACTGATTTTTGATCTGCGCGCCAACGCGTTCCTGCAGCACATGGTAAGAAATATTATCGGCTGCCTTGTATATATTGGTAAAGGAAAGTATTCTGCTGAGTGGATGTATGAGTTGTTGGAAAGTCGCAATCGGATATACGCAGCACCAACTTTCTCTCCTGCAGGGCTATATCTGGCGGGTGTGAAATATGATTGCGACTGGCGCATGCCGGAATTAGCTGAAGTGCCAATTATTCCAGGACTATCCACTCGTAATTAAGTACACAAAAAAATTATTGATTATTATGTCAGTGCGCGTGAAAGTATGTGGAATTACCCGTTGTGAAGATGCGCAAACGGCAGTTCAATTAGGTGTCGACGCAATTGGTTTTGTTTTTTGGCAGCGAAGTGCGCGTTATATTGATTCGGATTCGGCACGCCGGATTGCGGCAAATATACCGCCATTTGTTTGTACTGTCGGTGTGTATGTTGATCCTGATGCTGCTTGGGTTGAAGAAACCAGTAAAGTTGCCAAATTAAATCTGCTCCAATTTCATGGTGATGAGACACCGGAATTTTGTAATCAATTTTCTCAGCCTTATATTAAGGCGATTAGAGTCAAACAAGACACAGATTTGCTACAATACGCTGAAAGATATAAGACTGCGAAAGCGTTATTGCTGGATACTTATGCCGCAGATATGCCCGGGGGTACGGGGCATACTTTTAATTGGGGACTTATTCCGCAATATATGCCATTGCCGCTTATTCTTTCTGGTGGTTTAAATCCAGAAAATGTGGCAATGGCAATAAAACAAACTCAGCCGTGGGCGGTTGATGTTTCAAGTGGCGTGGAAGCTTCAAAAGGTATTAAAGATGAGAAAAAAATTTTTGCTTTCATGCAAGGAGTTAAACAATTGTGAGTGCTTATGATCTCCCCAATAAAAATGGTCACTTTGGACCTTATGGAGGCATATTTGTTGCTGAAACGTTAATTTCGGCACTTGAGGATTTACGCAAGCAATATGAATTTTATCGTGACGACCCGGATTTTCAGGCAGAGTTTGCCTATGAATTAAAACATTATGTGGGACGCCCTAGTCCAATCTATCACGCCAAAAGATGGTCAGAACATTTGGGCGGTGCACAAATACTTTTAAAACGTGAAGACTTAAATCATACGGGCGCGCATAAAATAAACAATACGATCGGACAAGCATTGCTAGCCCGGCGCATGGGTAAAAAGCGTGTCATTGCTGAGACGGGTGCTGGCCAACATGGTGTGGCCAGTGCGACAGTGGCGGCGCGATATGGGATGGAATGTGTTGTTTATATGGGTTCTGAAGATGTTAGGCGGCAAGCAACCAATGTCTATCGTATGAAACTCTTGGGTGCAACAGTGGTGCCGGTAGAATCGGGATCTCGAACATTAAAAGATGCGCTAAATGAGGCAATGCGTGACTGGGTTACTAATGTTGAGAGCACTTTTTATATCATTGGCACAGTCGCCGGACCACACCCCTATCCGATGATGGTCAGGGATTTCCAGGCAATTATAGGAAAAGAAGCCAAGGTGCAGATGCAAGAGGATTTCAGTCGGCAACCGGATGCGCTCATTGCTTGTGTCGGTGGGGGATCAAATGCAATCGGGTTATTCTATCCGTATATTGATGATGCGAATGTCCGGCTGATTGGCGTGGAAGCGGCGGGAAAAGGTATTGATACCAACCAGCATGCGGCGACCTTATCGACGGGTAGACCCGGAGTATTACATGGAAACCGCACCTATCTCATCCAGGATGAGAATGGTCAGATTATTGAAACACATTCTATATCAGCCGGTCTTGATTACCCCGGCGTTGGGCCGGAACATGCCTGGCTGAAAGATTGCGGGCGCGCAGAATATGTTGCAATTACCGATGATGAAGCGCTAGAAGCATTTCATACACTCTGTCGCTATGAAGGCATAATGCCAGCACTGGAATCAAGCCATGCTCTGGCCTATGCTGCTAAATATGCGCCTACATTACCGAAAGACAAATTGCTGTTAGTTAATCTATCTGGCCGAGGTGACAAGGATATGGCGACTGTCGCACAAATGTCTGGGTTAACGCTCTAGCATTTCGATAATCAGTGTTGTGTACTTGTAATTTTCCGAAAAGAATTGAGAGCGGATTGAGCCAATGAGCCTAGATAGTATTAAAAATTTAATGAATTTTTTTAGTGGACAAAGTGATACTAAAGAAATAAATCGCATTGCTAAAACATTTGCTGCATTAAAAAAACAAAATCGAAAAGCTTTAATTCCATTTATCACGGCTGGCGATCCCAATCCGGCAATCACGGTCCAGTTAATGCATCAGCTCGTTCAATCAGGCGCTGACATCATAGAATTAGGTATACCTTTTTCAGATCCGATGGCAGATGGACCTACGATACAGAGATCTTCGGAGCGTGCTTTAAAACATCATGTGAGTCTGAATGGTGTACTGAATATGGTAGCCGAATTCAGAAAAACGGATACGGATACACCCGTTGTTTTGATGGGATATGCAAATCCTATTGAAGCATTGGGCTATGAATTGTTTGCAGTCAAAGCAAAAAATTGTGGTGTCGATGGTATTCTAATCGTTGACTATCCGCCTGAAGAATCGAGGGAGTGGGTGCAATGCTTGGATCAGCATGGGATTGATGCAATCTTCTTATTATCTCCCACAACGCCTCAGGAACGTATTGAGCAAGTGGCAAAAATGGCTAAAGGCTATATTTACTACGTTTCGCTGAAGGGCGTAACCGGCGCATCACACCTTGATCTTGAAGATGTGAGTGCCATGTTGAAGCAACTGCGCCAGTATATTTCACTACCGATTGGCGTTGGGTTCGGTATTCGTGATGGCGCAACAGCCAAAGCAGTAGCTGGTCTGGCAGACGCTGTGGTAGTCGGTAGTCGAATTATAGAAGAAATTGAAAAATCTGATGGCGAGGAGCTACTCCATAATGTAGGAAACTTGTTAAGTACGTTACGCAAAGCCATCGATGAAAATTAAAGCAATATTCAACCTACAGTTTAGGAAACGATACTCATGAGTTGGTTTCAGAATATTATTCCACCAAAAATTAAAAGAAAAGAAACCGGCGAAAAGAAAATCGTGCCAGAAGGTTTGTGGAGTAAATGTAGTACCTGTGAGGCCGTTTTATATTACACAGATTTGGCTAAGAATCTGAATGTTTGTCCTAAATGCGATTATCATAATCGCATTTCTGCAAGAAATCGCCTTGATTTGTTGCTTGATCCCGATGGCCGGATTGAGATTGGTGCTGAGGTGATTGCCACTGATGCGCTTAAGTTCAAAGATAGTAAGTGCTATGTAGATCGATTAGCGCAAGCAAAGGAAAGCACTGATGAAGATGATTCTTTGGTGGTAATGCGAGGAACCATCAAGACTGTCCCGGTAGTCGTCGCTGTATTTGAATTTGGTTTTATGGGCGGCTCGATGGGCTCTGTTGTCGGTGAGCGTTTTGTACGTGGTG
>CAMCBD010000045.1 GCA_945872825.1 Nitrosomonas ureae | reverse complement strand
GCTTTCATCAAGGTCTTGATAACCAAACTCCCAATGAGGTTTATTATCAATATCAAGCAATTCATCAGGCTGCCTGAGCTTGATTAACTACCCATATCAGAGCTTAATTCTACTCTCAGGTTGGACAGTTGCAGGAGACCACTTCAGGTATAGGCTCTCGCATTGTTAATCAGAGAGTGCAATGATCAAAAATAAAAAGAGGAGACTGAGTTAAATCTGGCATCTAGAGAATCTAGCGGCATTCTGTTTTTGATTCCCTATCAGGTCGATAGGATTTTGATGTACTTCAGGTCAGTAATGTCCGGGAATTTAATCAAGATCAACGATGCAGAACGCGATGAAATGGTTTAATACGACAGGACACTTCTAGAGACAGATTTATAATGTCATTAGAGGTAAACATAAATACACAAACAAAACGAATGATTCCGGAATACACGCTAGAATTTAAGAAAGATGCAGCAAGATTAGGTAAGGGGATCAAAATCATTACCGAGTAAAGAAGTGTCCTCACTTGATTGGACAATTTTTCCCATATCTTAAGTGGAAATCTTGCGTTAATGGCTACCCTGCTTTTTGCATTGCAGGCAGGTTATCGAAGTAGAACTCATTTGGCGTTTTGTCGTCAAGTGCGGTGTGAGGTCTATTTTGGCTGTAAACATGAAATATTTTTCTACGCCTTGTTTTGCATCACATACGCTGTCGTAAGCGTGCAGATATACTTCTTCGTATTTGACGCTCTTCCAAAGCCGTTCGACAAACACATTGTCACGCCAGCTACCCTTGCCATCTATACTGATCTGGATACCGTTATCCTTCAGCAGCCCGGTGAATTCCAAGTTGGTGAATTGGCAACCTTGGTCAGTAGTCGGCCCTGCAAAATTCACTTAACCGTGGCGGTGGCTTTGTATACAAGCAAGCTTCGCCAATATATGGTTGTTTTGCGCGGAAGCGGTGATCAACTGAAGCAACACAAGGCGCAACAAAATACCCTTTAGCTCCAAGCGGAGTACCGCCCTCATCAGCCAGCGCAGGTTGTAGCCTATTGCACACAGTACAGCATGCAGCGCCATCTCCCAATTTGCCCTATAACCAGCAGCGGCCCAATCGCGGGTCTCACGGCCTGTCGGCGTACGAGCCAACGCCGCGCCGAAAAGATCGGTGATCTCTATCTTTTGGCCTTGACAATTCTTGCGTTCTAAAGCAGTTGCAAGCACCGCTTCAATCCGGAGCCAGGGAAGTCACCACCAAAGGGTGTTGCAGGTCAATCATCTCATCAAGACGAGCACGGAAGAAATCATCAATCAGCATTTGAATCTCCCTTAACCCCCTCAGATTTTGAGGCCTATATTATAATTTATCAGGGATTTCAGCGTTTGCTAATCGTATGAATTCGAACATTTATAGGGTTTCCAAGCGTTTTACAGGACTGAATACATAGCGATTATTCTGCTCACGCGTGGTGATAGACAAAATCAGGCAAACGACGTAAAAGCCGCTCTGCACCATTCACGCGATCTTGAAGAATTCAAAATAACCCAAACGCGAATAACTCGTTACGATGTCGCCAAACACCTTAGCATCCCAGAAAATCTGGCGGCATATTTTGAGGTATGCCTTGAAGAAGCGAATGGAAATGCTGCTTTCATTGCCAAAGTATTGGGAGAAATTGCACGTACTGGTAGAATTAATTCCCTCCGTCCAACACGCCATTCCTGCTGACACCAAAAACAGCACTGACTGATACGACATCAGCTTCCGGAATACCCAGTGCAATCTGCTTTACTTAAGATACCCTTTCAGCTCTACGGCGTGCTAAAAGATTCAGCAGACCCAGCCCAACAAGCAGCATGGCGTAAGTTTCTGGCTCCGGAATAGAGGAAACATAAAAGGTTTCCCATACATCATGTCCCCATCGGCTTGATACGAAGCCTTTTTCAAAATCGGCAGCATCGACATGCGTATAGGCCGAATTCCAGTACGCCGTCGAATTAATAGCACCAAAACCAAATTCCTCCAAAGTAGGCATACTAAGCATTTCTGCTTGCGTTGCGTAGCGCCAACCACTATGAAAGCTAGGCGCAAAAAGCTCATTACTTATCCAATGTTGTACATTAACCGGGGAAGCCCAGGTCCATGCTAGGTTATCCTTGACAACATAAGTAGAACTGGGCAAATCACTGGTAATTGGGTTTGCAGAAGCTGTTCCCGTCACTAAACCCGAGGTAACGAGAAGAAATAAAACAATAAGATTTTTTTCATGGAAACTCTCTTTAAATACATTTGAAATAAATTTATTTTTTTAGTTATAAAATTAGAAATGTAATATTAATAGAGATCCCGGAATCCTTGCAATAATTTTCTCACCAATACAATACCTTCCTCCGCGATCTTCTCATTTCTCCAGCAACGGACTCATCGGATATTCCAATGCTTCTTTCATCGCCACCAGAGACAACACCGCTTCCCTGCCGTCGATAATCCGGTGATCGTAGGACAAAGCCAAGTAATTCATCGGACGGATCACGATTTGCCCGTTTTCAACCACAACTCGTTCTTTGGTTGCATGGATGCCCAAAATGGCGCTTTGCGGTGGATTGATGATCGGGGTGGACAACATGGAACCAAATACGCCGCCATTGGTAATCGAGAAAGTGCCGCCGCTGAGTTCATCGATGGTCAGCTTGCCGTCTTGCGCGCGCTTGGCAAATTCGGCGATCTGCAGTTCAATCCCGGCCAGCGTTAACCGGTCTGCATCGCGGATAACCGGAACCACTAGCCCGCGCGGGCTGCCGACGGCGATGCCGATGTCATAGTAATCGTGATAAACAATGTCATTGCCTTCAACGGATGCGTTGATAATCGGATATTTCTTTAACGCGGCAATGACTGCTTTGACAAAGAACGACATGAAGCCGAGCTTGACACCATATTCCTTCTCAAATTCAGTTTTGTAGCGCGCACGCAGATCAATAATCGCCTGCATATTGACTTCATTAAACGTGGTCAGAATTGCCGCGGTGGATTGTGATTGCACCAAGCGTTCCGCAATGCGTTGCCGCAATCGGGACATCGCCACTCTGCGCTCGGTACGCGCACCTGGAGCGGCAGCGGCCATAGCCGGTGTTACTGTTGCATCGGATTTAGTCTCGGCTTGTGCGATGGCGCTGGATTTTCCTTCCATATACGCTTGCACATCTTCTTTGGTGACACGCCCACCCAAACCAGTCCCTTTGATGGCACTGATTTCCGCCGCTTTCAAGTTATTTTCTTCCGCCAGTTTGTGTGCAGCGGGCATCAACAGCTGTGCCACTTGTTCATCACCTTTGGCGCTGATCGTTTCAGTACTTTTGACGGCTGGTATTTCAGTCTGCTTTTCCGCAGCGGGTGCCGGTTTAGGTTGATTATCCGGTTGATCGGTTGCTTCCGTTTCAATCATGGCGACGACTTCACCACTGACAACCGTTGCGCCGTCTTTTTTTAAAATTTTGGTCAATACACCGGCACTGGGAGCGGGTAATTCAAGTACCACTTTGTCGGTCTCGACATCGATCAGGTTTTCTGACCGGTTGACGTAGTCTCCTGTCTTTTTATGCCAGGATATTAAAGTAGCCTCCGCTACGGATTCAGATAACATGGGTACTTTGACTTCAACTAGCATGGGTGCCCTCTTTCTAGATTTTATCTCTGAATGCTGCCACGATTAATTCATTCTGCGTAAATTTATGGCGAGCCGTATAACCCACTGCCGGCGAGGCTGAAGATGCCCGCAAAGCATAACCCAGCATCTGATCCGGCCGTATATGCCGTCGCAGATAGTGCTGAATGCGATGCCATGCGCCTTGATTACCCGGCTCTTCCTGGCACCAGATCACCGATTTGGCATTACTGAAACGATCGAGTTCCGCCTGAAACTCCTCATGCGGAAAAGGATAAAGCTGCTCCAGGCGAATAATCGCCATATCCGTTATTTGCTGCTCTTTGCGGTAAGCCATCAGCTCGTAATAAATCTTTCCGCTACAGGCGATGATGCGTCTCACCTTTTTGGAATCCAGATTCTCGGTTTCGGGTATGACCGGATAAAAATTCCCATTCGCTAAATCTTCCAGACTCGACACGGATTCTTTATGCCGCAGCATGCTCTTGGGACTCAAAATGATCAGCGGCTTGCGCAGCGGACGGATCATTTGCCGCCGTAGCACATGAAACATTTGTGCCGGTGTGGAAGGCACGCACACCTGAATATTATAATTCGCGCACAGTTGCAGATAACGCTCCAGCCGCGCGGAAGAGTGCTCAGGACCCTGCCCTTCATAGCCATGCGGCAACATCATCACCAGACCGCACACGCGCCCCCATTTGGCTTCACCGGATGCAATAAATTGATCGATCACCACCTGCGCACCGTTGGCAAAATCACCAAATTGCGCCTCCCAGACAACCAATTCATTCGGTTGCATAGTTGCATAACCATATTCAAAACCCAATACCGCTTCTTCGGATAACATCGAATCAATGACAACAAAATCCGGTTGCTCAGGTTGAATATGACGTAGCGGAACATAAACACGCTCGTCTTGATCCGCTGTTACCTGGTCATGTAATACCGCATGACGGTGAAAGAAAGTACCACGTCCGGAATCCTGGCCCGAGAGTCTCACCGGATAGCCTTCCTTCAGCAAAGCTGCGTAAGCTAGATTCTCCGCCATTCCCCAATCCAGCGGCAATTTCCCACTCCCCATTAAACGCCGGTCTGCAATTATCTTTTCAACTCTTTGCTGCAACCTGAAGCCCTCAGGAATATCAGTCAAGCGCATTGCAAGCTGTTTCAGCGTTTGAATTGCAACACCGGTTTTGACCTTCTTGTTCCATTTAAATGGCTTAAGAAAAGGTTCCCAATTGATGGTGTAAGGGGATTGATAGTCATAACAAACAGCTTTGTTGGGGTTAACGCCTTCATCCATGGCATTCCGGTAGGATTGAACCAGGTCATCCGCATCTTCCGGTTTAATCACGCCTTCTGCCACAAGTTTATCAACATAGCGCTTGCGGGTACCGGGATGTTTGCTAATGATCTGATACATCTTCGGCTGCGTCACCATGGGTTCGTCCTGCTCATTGTGGCCAAGACGACGGAAACAAACCATGTCAATCACGACATCTTTATGAAACCGCATACGAAAATCAAACGCCAGCTCAGCCACCATGATCACCGCTTCCGGATCATCGCCATTCACATGAAAAATAGGCGCCTCGATCATTTTTGAGACATCGGTGCAATACAATGTCGAGCGGCTGTCGCGTGGATCGGACGTGGTGAATCCAATCTGATTATTAATGATGATATGCACCGTGCCACCCGTGCCATATCCACGGGTTTGCGACAAATTAAGCGTTTCCATGACAACGCCTTGCCCGGCAAATGCCGCATCGCCATGTATTAATACCGGCAACACTTTGTCACCTAGCTTGTCTTTTAACAAATGCTGGCGCGCGCGCACCGAGCCTTCGACCACTGGATTAACAATTTCCAGATGCGAGGGATTAAAAGCCAAAGCCAATCGAACAATGCCATCCGATGTTTTAATTGCGGAAGAAAATCCCTGATGATATTTCACATCACCCGACGGTAATTCCTGGGGTTGTTTTTCTTCAAATTCGCGGAAAAGATCGGCCGGCATCTTACCCAGCGTGTTCACCAGTACATTGAGTCTGGCACGATGCGCCATGCCCATCACAATCTGTTGAATCCCGGTTTTGCCTGCGCGATGAATTAAACAATCCAGCAGTGGAATAAGACTCTCATTTCCTTCCCCGGAAAAACGCTTCTGTCCGACATAACGGGTATGCAGATACTTTTCCAGTCCTTCGGCCGCATTGAGCCGCTCAAGAATATGGCGTTTGTATTCGCTCGAATAGTCCGGGTTCGATCGCTGACCTTCCAATCGCGCTTGTATCCAGCGTTTCTGCTCGACTGAAGAAATATACATATACTCTGCACCGACAGAACCGCAATAAGTTTCCCGCAAGATTTGCAGAATTTCACGCAGCGTGGCGTGCTCAGGCCCCACTAATGAACCGGTATTAAATACCTTGTCCCTATCCGCTTCGGTAAATCCGAAATGAGTAGGATCCAGTTCGGGCACATCAGCTTGTTGTTTGAGTCCAAGCGGATCCAGTTTGGCCTGGTTCAGGCCCAGATAGCGGTACATGTTGATGAGCTGCAGGACAGCGACTTGCTTGCGATCATCAGAATCAGCAGCCATCACATCCGGCAATGTGGTTTGACTTTCTGACCCGGAATAGGTTGGGGCTGTCGTAACGGAAGCGCTGCTGACTACACCTTGGAGTTGTTTATTGGCAGCGGTATCCGGTTGCTTAGCCAGCTGATCAAAGTATTCACGCCAAGCTGATGCAACCGAATTCGGGCTATGCAGATAATCTTCATAAACCGCTTCAATAAACGAAGCGTTTGCGCCGGATAAAATGGAATCATCAAACAACTGCTTGCTCATAAGATTGGCAGCCTTTATAAAAGAAAGCTATTTTCTTGAATACGAACTGGGTATATCCCGCATTGCTGTGCCGGTATACAATTGACGCGGGCGTCCGATCTTATGGGTCGGATCTGAAACCATTTCACTCCACTGTGCCACCCACCCCACTGTTCTGGCCATGGCAAAAATAGCGGTAAACATTTTGGTCGGTATCCCCAGGGCGCGCTGTACGATCCCCGAATAAAAATCCACATTGGGATAGAGCTTCCTGGAAATAAAATATTCATCTTCCAAAGCAATCTTTTCTAATTGCAACGCCAATTTAAATAAGCGGTCATTGTGCAAACCCAGTTCATTCAAAACTTCATGACAGGTCTCGCGCATTAACTTGGCGCGCGGATCAAAGTTCTTATAGACACGGTGACCGAAACCCATCAACCGGTAGTTACTGTCTTTATCTTTGGCGCGTTTAATATACTCATCAATGCGTGAAACATCGCCGATTTCCTCCAGCATTTTCAGGCACTCTTCATTGGCGCCGCCATGCGCAGGCCCCCACAAACAGGAAATTCCTGCAGAAACACAAGCAAAAGGATTCGCCCCGCTGGAACCGACCAATCGAACGGTTGAAGTAGAAGCATTTTGTTCATGATCGGCATGTAAAATCAGAATTCGATCCAGCGCGCGAACAATTACTGGATTCACTTTGTATGCTTCACTCGGTACAGCAAACATCATATGCAGGAAGTTTTCTGCGTAACCTAATTGATTTTGTGGATAGATGAAGGGTTGACCGATATTATATTTATAGGCCATTGCCGCAATCGTAGGTAATTTTGCTATCAAGCGAAAGGCAGATTGTTCCCGATACGCCGGATCCGAAATATTCAAAGCTTCATGATAAAAGGCCGACAAGGCACCCACGACACCCACCATGACTGCCATCGGGTGTGCATCACGCCTGAATCCGCTAAAAAACCTGACCAATTGCTCATGCAACATCGAATGATTTTTAATCGAGCGATCAAATTCTGATTTTTTCTCAGTATCGGGTAATTCACCTTTCATCAACAGATGACAAACATCGATAAAATCACAGTGCGTCGCGAGTTGTTCGATGGGATATCCACGATATAACAAAATGCCTTTGTCACCATCAATAAAGGTAATGTCAGAGCTATTGCTGGCTGTCGACAAATACCCTGGATCATAAGTAAATACGCCACTTTTTGCATGTAGTGCGCGAATATCAACCACATCGGGCCCCATCGTTCCGGATAAAATGGGTAGTTCGATGGGCGCGCTGCCATCATTAAGATTTAATGTTGCTATGCCTTTTTGTGCCATTTTACTTCTCCACATGTAGCATTGATTGATTAGTATGCACTACCAGAAGATTTCAGGATCTTCAGAATACCATCCGAAATCTAACTCTTTTGTAATAATTCCAATACCTGCTGCCACTTATCATCTGTATTGACTTGTCTTGCCGTGATCAAATCCCACAAATCATTGTCCGGTAATACTAACAACCGTTCAAACTGTTCCAGCCCTGATTCATCCAACTGCGAGTAGTACTGATCCATGAAACGTTGCAAAACAATATCCAACTCAAGCAGACCGCGCCGGCATCGCCAGCGTGCGCGTTCAAGTTCCTTCATACCATTCTTTTTACCATCATATCCTTGATTTTGCCAATTGCGCTGGTTGGATTTAAGCCTTTGGGACATGAAGCAACGCAATTCATGATGGAATGACAACGAAACAGCCGGTAAGGATCTTCCAGATTATCCAATCTCTCAGCAGTAGCCTGATCCCGGCTATCAGCCAGAAAACGATAGGCTTGCAATAAACCCGCTGGCCCTACGAATTTGTCCGGATTCCACCAGAAAGAAGGGCAGGATGTTGTACAACACGCACATAAAATACACTCGTACGCGCCATCCAAAGCCGCTCTGTCTTCCGGTGACTGTAACCGTTCTGTTTCAGGCGGCGGATCATTATTAATGAGATAGGGTTTGACGGAATGATATTGGTGAAAGAATTGCGTCATATCCACAATCAAATCACGAATGACCGGCAATCCGGGTAGCGGACGTATCTCTACCGGCTCTTTTAAGCTACTGAGCGGTGTAATGCAAGCCAGTCCATTACTGCCATTAATATTCATTGCATCCGAACCGCACACCCCTTCACGGCAGGAACGACGAAGGCTCAGACTGTCATCAATCGATTTAATATGCAGCAACGCATCCAGCAGCATCTTGTCGGTCGCCGCCAACTGAATGTCGTAATCCTGCATATAAGGTTTTTCATCTTTATCGGGATCATAGCGGTAAATAGAAAACTTCATAGGCTGGCTCCAGATGGTTTAAATACGGCTTATAGTCGATAGAAGCAACTCAGAATACTTCGAAGTATACAGATTTGAAGTTAGATTAACACAGTTTGGCTTGTCTTTTTAGATCGTAGGGGCATTCAGCGTAAGCGCAATGCACCCTACACGGACTGACCCCTAACTCCTTATGCTTCCTTGTTAACCCTTCGGGCGTACATGCTTTAACAGAGATTCTTCGATTTGCAGTAGACGCAACACAGGATTCTTTAGCTCCTCTGTTTTTGTCCTCGCAAATTTACGAAGCTCAGTGAGACAGTCAAGGAATTTTTCGTTAATAACAAATTCAATATCAAAACCGTACCTTGCTTTGATATTCGCACCTATTTGCGCAATATCCTTTTCTTGATTGTATTTCGATTCTTCTTTTGAGCCCTTAATTATTGGGCTCCACAGCATGATATGCCGCTCGTAATCAGAAAAATATTTATTTGCGTACTCAATGTCGCGTGAAAACTTTTCAGTTAGTTTCTGAGCATTATTAGGTCGTTTTTCTTTTACATACCTGAGTCCTGTAGTGAGATGAATAGCGACTTCACAAATATATACTTTCCGTTCCTTCAGATTAATTCCTACGACGTCAATCTCTCCCTGAACGTCCGGCGTGTAGAGATTCTTTTGAATAAAGTCACAGCCTTTAACATGTTCCAGATACGAAGCCACTAATTCCTCACCAATATTCAAGAGTCGAGTCCTTATTTTCTTGTTGAGCTAACTACAATTAGATTTCCGAAATAACACAACAGATCACGCTAGGAATAACATCCATTTTCGCAAGCTTCATGACCCCATCTTAATTTTAAGATCATTTCACTGAATCTGACATTGATTCATTCCAGCAGATGTCAGTGAGAACGCCTACACGGATATCTTACATTGCTCGTCAATATACGCCTTTATCGCTCGTGCATCCGCATCCTTAACCACAAACCGCTGCGGCAAACTTTCCAGATTCTCAAAACCAGCCGGACGTTCGGGCTCCCGGCCAATAGCTTCCTGGATGCTTTCGGAGAATTTCACAGGCAATGCGGTTTCCAGGCAAATCAGCGGCACGCCGGTTTCGCGGTGCGCCTGGCCGACTTTGAGGCCATCGGCGGTGTGGGTGTCAACCAGTATCTTATAGCGCTGATAGATATCGCGGATCGTAGCGATGCGCGCGGCGTGGTTGCTGCTGCCGGAAACAAAACCGTAGTCCTTGATTTTGGCAAATAGCGGCGTGGTGGATAGATCAAAGGCATTGCCTTTGTCCACGGCTGACCATAATTCAGCAACCTGATTGGCGTTTCTGCCGGTCAGATCGAAAATGAAGCGTTCAAAATTGGAAGCTTTGGAAATATCCATTGACGGGCTGCTGGTGTGCCGGGTTTCCGTCGTGGCACGAGGGCGGTAGACGCCCGTTCTAAAGAACTCGTCGAGCACATCGTTCTCATTGGTTGCCAGAATCAAGTGCTTAATCGGCAATCCCATCATTCGCGCTACGTGACCGGCGCAGATATTACCGAAATTACCCGATGGCACAGCGAAAGATACTTGCTCGTCATTGCTTCTGGTCGCGGCGAAATAGCCTTTAAAGTAATACACAACTTGCGCCACAATCCGTGCCCAATTGATCGAATTGACTGTGCCAATCCGGTACGCTTGTTTGAATGCGTGATCGTTACTGACGGCCTTGACGATATCCTGGCAATCGTCGAACACACCACGAACAGCGATATTAAAAATGTTCTTGTCTTGCAGCGAAAACATCTGCGCCGTCTGGAAGCGGCTCATTTTCCCCAGCGGGGATAGCATAAAAACTCGGATGCCATGTTTGCCGCGCATGGCATATTCAGCGCTGGAACCCGTATCCCCCGATGTAGCCCCAAGAATATTGAGCTCATCTCCCGTTTTCTCAAGCTGATATTGAAACAGATTGCCGAGCAATTGCATCGCGATATCCTTGAATGCCAAAGTCGGCCCATTGGAAAGTCCCAAAATATGCAAACCAGGCTCCAAGGTTTTGAGCGGCGTGATATCGGCGCTGCCAAAAACTTCGGCGGTATACGTCTGATTGATCAATTGGCGAAAATCGTCAGCCGGAATATCGTCAATAAAACGTGACAGGATCTCGAACGCAAGCGCCGGATAACTGAGACCGCGCCAGGTATCCAGTTCTGCCGCAGAAATACGGGGATATGTTTCGGGTATCGCCAATCCACCATCTGGAGACAAACCACTTAACAGGATTTCAGAAAAAGATTTGGGTGGCATTCCACCACGAGTTGAAATATAACGCATGCTTGATTTTTATGAGTTCAATAAAAGCTATTGCATCACACAACAGCGTTAAAAAAACAGGGGCAGTGCCTGAAAAATGGATGCAATGATCATCACTGCATCCATTTCAAGGGTTCAATTCCTAATTATTTAATTCTTCAATACGAATACGGATCACTTTACTCGTCACCACCGGCAAGGATTCAATACGGGCAATGGCCACGTTGATATTTTTCTCCACCGTCAGGTGCGTCAGCATAATAATGCTAACCCGGTCCGAATCGCTGCTCGGTTCCTTCTGAATCAGCGCACTAATAGAAATATTATTCTCCGCCACGATGCGTGTAATTTCCGCCATCACACCGGGCTTGTCGATTACCTGCATCCTCAGATAATAAGATGTCTCCACATCTTCCATCGGAATCACCGGTGTATCGGACAACAAATCGGGCTGGAATGATAGCGGCGGTACTCGATACTTCGGATCCGCAGTATGCAAGCGCGTCACATCGACCAGATCCGCGATCACCGAGCTGGCTGTTGGTTCTGCGCCCGCTCCAGCGCCATAGTAGAGTGTCGCGCCTACCGCATCGCCCTTGACCACGATGGCATTCATCACGCCTTCGACATTCGCGATCAAGCGCCGCACTGGAATGAGCGCAGGATGTACACGTAATTCGATGCCTTTTTCCACCCGTTTGGTAATCCCCAGCAGTTTGATCCGGTAACCGAGTTGTTCGGCATAGCGGATATCTTCGCCGGTCAGTTTGGTAATCCCTTCGGTATACACTTTGCTGAATTGCACCGGTATGCCAAAGGCAATTGCCGACATCAGCGTGATTTTGTGGGCAGCATCGATGCCTTCGATATCATAGGTCGGATCCGTCTCGGCATAACCAAGCTTTTGTGCTTCCGCTAGAACCTGTTCAAAAGACAATCCTTTCTCACGCATTTCCGACAAAATAAAATTCGAAGTACCGTTGATAATCCCGGCAATCCAGGTGATGCGATTAGCGGTCAATCCCTCGCGTAACGCTTTAATAATCGGAATACCACCAGCTACTGCGGCTTCAAAAGCAATGATCACACCCTTTGCACGCGCAGCTGCAAATATTTCGGTGCCGTGATTTGCCAGCAAGGCTTTATTCGCCGTAACGACATGTTTGCCGTGAGCAAGCGCTTCCAGTATTAGGTCCTTGGCAATCGTTTGACCGCCGATCAGCTCAACCACAATGTCAATGTCGGGATGCGTCGTGACCTCATGCGCGTTATCAGTCACAATCACATCGTGATCGGCGAAACTACGCGCCCGGTCCAAATCCCGGTCGGCAATCATTGCGACTTTGATTTCCCGTCCCGCACGACGAGCTATTTCTTCCTGATTACGTTTGAGAACGGTATACGTACCCCCGCCCACAGTGCCAATTCCTAACAAACCAATATTGATGGGTTTCATAAAATTTAAAAGTTAAAAAACTGATTGAATAACCGGATACCGGATTATATGAGCCAGATGGCGAGAAATAAATAGTTAAAAATCTTCCGAACTATGTACCATGGCGTTTTCGATAACGTTGAAGATAATGCGCAATGCGACCCATCGCTTCGGTCAAGTCATCCACATTCGGCAGGAAGACCACGCGAAAATGATCCGGATGCCGCCAGTTAAAACCGCTGCCCTGAACCAACAAAACCTTTTCTTCCAGTAAAAGATCCAGTACAAATTTCTGATCATCCTCAATCGGATAAATTTCAGGATCCAAACGCGGAAACAAATACAACGCCGCTTGTGGTTTAAAACAGCTTACACCGGGGATATCTGTCAATAATTTCCACGCCACATCGCGCTGACGCATCAACCGGCCGGTTGGCAGCGTCAAATCATAAATACTCTGATAGCCGCCCAATGCGGTCTGAATGCCAAATTGCGAGGGCACATTGGCACATAATCGCATAGAAGCCAGCATATTCAACCCCGCAATATAATCGCGCGCATGATTCTTTTCACCCGAAACAACAGCCCAACCAGAACGAAAGCCCGCTGCGCGGTAATTTTTTGATAACCCATTAAACGTAACAAACAACACGTCGTCAGCCAATGAAGCAATCGACGTATGGGTCGCGTCCTCGTACAAGATCTTGTCATAAATCTCGTCGGCATAAATGATCAATTGATGCTGCCGGGCAATTTCAATAATCTCCAGCAATAATTCTTTCGGATACAGCGCACCGGTAGGATTATTTGGATTGATGATGACGATTGCACGTGTTCTGGGTGTAATTTTGGCGCGGATATCATCCAGATCGGGTAACCAGCCCGATGCTTCGTCACACACATAATGCTTTGCTTTTCCTCCTGAGAGGACAACTGCAGCAGTCCACAACGGATAATCCGGCATGGGAATCAGCACTTCGTCGCCATTATCCAAGAGTGCTTGCATGGTCAGAACAACCAGTTCTGACACCCCGTTACCAATAAAAATATCATCCAATTGGACATTCTTAATCTGTTTTTCCTGGGTGTAATGCATGATCGCTTTGCGAGCTGCAAATAAACCCTTGGAATCACAGTAACCTGAGGCATCCGACAGATTGCGAATAACATCCTGCAGGATTTCCTCGGGCACATCAAAACCAAACGTAGCCGGATTACCAATGTTCAGTTTAATAATGTGATGGCCTTCTTCTTCCATCTGACGGGCGCGTTCAAGCACAGGACCGCGAATGTCATAACAAACATTTGTTAATTTACTGGATTTTAAAATTGGGCGCATGATTGGGTAAAAACATTTACGGGAATCGAATAAAAATTCAGAATCTGCAATACAGTAGCTTTTCTAGTCAACTAAATGCAGCATTATATACGTAATCCCTATTATTTTTTAATGGAAAAGAAGAACCCAAAACGGCATTGGCTTGGCTATTGTTCGAGATATCAGTCCGGTCTAGGTGAAGAACTGGCGATGAGAATAGTCGATCCGGTGGTCTCAGCGTTACCTTGCAGCTTATAGTCCTAAGGAATCTGTGATAAGCCCTTTGACAAGATCAGGATAAACGGTAATATACTGATTGCATTCGTGAAGAGCTTGCGAACCATGACCGTAATCAGCTTACTCAGAATTTCACTAGGTAGCTTAGCTCGAGTCTGAGCCATTCGCAGTTCCTTCTCAGGCTTTTATCAGCGTCCATGCCCCGATAATGATAAATCCCATACCCGCAACATAATGCAGGTGTTTTTCACTGATGTAGTCGGAAATAACGCTGCCAGCCAGGACACCAATGGCAGAAGTCGCTATCAAAGCCAATGATGCACCGAAAAATATCGTCCACTTGCTGACTTCCTTGTCCGCAGCAAACAGCATCGTTGCCAATTGCGTTTTATCACCCAGCTCCGCAATAAACACAGTGGCAAAAACCGTCAATAATATTTTGTAATCCATACTTTAAAAAAACCTATAAAAATGGCACGATCCCTTGCGAGGCAATACACGTTAGTTATTGAGCAAAGTAGTATTATTATCAAAATGTAGTGCTTCTGATTGACCTTAAACAGGGTCAATCATGATTCTAATTCTGTTGATCAACGAGCAATTTCTCAAATGCTTCCATTGAAATGGCTTCAGAATAATAAAAACCTTGCGCATAGTCACAGCCAAATTGAATCAACAAATCCTGCTGTTCCATCGTTTCAACACCCTCAGCGATCGTATTAATGTCCAATTTGTGCGCCATGACTATAATAGCCTCAACCAGTGCACGATCCGTTTCATTATTAATCAGATTGCTAATAAAAGAACGATCAATCTTAAGATAATCGATGTCAAATTTCTTGAGATAGGAAAGTGAGGAAAAACCAGTTCCAAAGTCATCGATAGAAACTTCGATTCCTGCATTACGGTATTCCAGCAATCGATCCTTTACATTGCTGGCATCTTTTAACAGCAGCCCTTCGGTAATTTCCACATTGATACTATTTCCGGGCAATCCTAACTGAGCAAGACTTGCAGACCAGGAATGGTTACTAAAAAACTTAAACTGAATGGGTGACACATTGACACTCACTTGGATGAGACAACCAAAAATATTGAGCCACTGTTTAATGTCAGAACAAACCTGTTGAAACACCCATTCGCCAATTTCCTGAATTAAACCGCTTTCCTCTGCAAGCGGAATAAAGATTGACGGCTCAATCATGCCACGTTCTGGGTGTTTCCAACGTAACAGGGCTTCCGCTTTGATAATGCGTTTACAAAACAAATCCAAGATCGGCTGATAGTAGACTTGCAGCTCATTATTCGCCAACGCACCCCTGAGATGATGCGTCAGTATCATTTTTTCAAAAGCTTCATATTGCATGGAGCGTGTAAAGTAACAAAAACGACCACGCCCTTCCGTTTTCGCCTTGTACATTGCTTGATCCGCATGTTTCATTAAGCTTTCTATGTCAACGCCATCCTGCGGGTAAAGCACGATACCAATGCTGGTTGAAATGTATTGTTCGACCTGATTTTGATCCAGAATAAATGGTTCGTTGAGTATCTGAATAATATTCTGCGCGATCGTCTCAATGCGTGATCTGCTAACATCTGGCAAAATTACAGCAAATTCATCTCCACCCAAACGTGCCACGGTATCGGTTTCACGCACACATTTTGTGATACGCAGGGATACTTCCTTAAGCAACTTATCCCCAACAGCATGGCCAAGCGTGTCATTGATATCCTTGAAATGATCTAAGTCAAGAAACAGCAATGACAGCAGAGAACCATTACGGCGTGATTTTCTGATTTCCTTATTCAACTGATACTTGAATAAACTTCGATTGGGTAAACGAGTCAGTTCATCGTAATTAGCTTGCGCCAAGTACAGTTCATCCAATTTTTTCTTTTCTGTAATATCAGAAAATTGTGCGACATAGCAATATATGCGCTCATTGGATTGACGAATAACACTGATGTTCAGCCATTTTGCTTGAATATCACCATTCTTTTTAGTATCCCAAATCTCACCTTGCCAGTGATCTTCGCTAAGAAGCTTTTGCCACATTTTCTGGTAAAAAGCTCTTTTATGGCGTCCAGATTGAAAGATACGCGGATTCTTACCGATGACGTCAGTCAATTCATAGCCCGTTATGCGGGTAAAGGCCGGATTAACTGCCATTATTAGATTATTTTCATCCGTAACCATGATCGCTTCATTACCAAATTGGTAAATAGCCGATGCCAAACGCATAGAATCATTCGCTTGCTTTTGTTCCGTTATATCCTGATAGACGCCGAGTACACCGATGACTTCCTGGTGCGTATTACGTAGCGGTATCCGGGAAGTTTGTAACCAAATGGTTTTTCCATCGGGTGTATTCAGAGACTCTTCATAGTAAAGTTTGGGGATACCGGAATCAATCACCTGCCGGTCATCATACCGATAAAGCTCTGCTTGCGCCTTTGTCCAACTTAAATCGTAGTCAACTTTACCGATAATCTCCCGGGGTGATTCCACGCCAGCGTCATTGGCGAAGTTCGGATTACAACCCAGATAACGCAACTCCTTGTCTTTCCAGAAAATCCCTGCCGGCACTGTATCAACAATAGTTTTAAGCAAGTTACGTGATTCGGACAACGCAACCTCCTTTTCGCGGCTTTCCGTTATGTCACTCCGATAACCGATCACTTCTATGAAAGTACCATCCATTCCCGGAATCATATAGAGTTCGTCTCTGATCCATTTCCAGCTGCCGTCTTGGTGTTGAAATCGATAATCATGCAACTGCATACCGAAGAAATATAAAAGGGAGAAATTGGCAAACACACGATCGCGATCTGCAGGATGTAAATGATCAACCCAAAAATTTGGTGTGGTGAGAAACTCTTCCACGGCATAACCAAGAATCTTAGTCAGATTAGTACTGATGAATTTCGCTGAATCGGGAGAAAAGATATCGCAGGTATAAACAATCACGGGAGAGAATAAAAATAAATAATCCTCACGTTTATTGCATGCGCTCAAGGCAGATTCCGGTTGCTTGTACAGCATACTTTCGATCAGAAAAATTCGAATAATTGGACTATCCGTCTCATCGTTCTGATGCTTGTATTGCAGCTGCACCTGTAAAGCGGTGCTATCGTGATGCTGCAATAGCAATTGTAAATTTCCTTGCTCATTGAGTTTACTGATACATAAACTCCAGCGATCCTGGTCTTCACGCACTACAAAATCGGAGAAATCCCTCTGCAGTAACTTGTCGCGTTCCATTCCCAGAAGCTGAGAAGCGACTGGATTTATCTCCAAAATCCGCCCGGTTTGTGTAAGAGCAAGGTAACCAATTGTAGAAGATCTATTCGCTTCGATCATTTTATCTGTCTGTATACGGTTGTATAACGTGGATCAAAATAGTAATAAGTAGGATCCAGGAATTTATCCGAGAACATACAGAGAAACTCACTAACTTCCAAGCTTTCAGTTAATAATTTTGCAAAAATAAAGTTGCGGCCATGCGTCTGAATTCACTGGCAGCGATTCACCCAATACCTGAGTTTAATTGCCGATTAAAAAGCGCTGTAAAAATTACTTCAGGTTCCATAATGCCATTCTTTAAGAGATATTCGACGATCTCTAAAAGCATGACCAACACAGGTCGCTCTGATGAGGTTCAGAAATAGGATTATTGATGATTTTACCAAGCAGATTAGCCTGCTACTCTTTCGTGGCATGCAACGCATCTAGCCGCTCGGCAAACAACAAATAGATAATTTGAGCGGTCACAGAAAACGGATTGGGTACGCCACCTGACCAGAAAGTAATCCAGAATTGACTCTTGATGACACCAGTGACCATAAAACCAAAATACCTGTATTTTTAATAAAATACTGCAGCGTACACCAACTGTTGCGGGAAAGAAATGAACTTGTAGAGGACAGCTGCAACATCCCGAAGCCAGCATATGGATTATTGCGCAAAGCAATATTTATTATTGGTTAGCATGGTAAATCTGTCAACGGATAACTGTCTGTTTCGTTAATTCCCCTTCTCATAGCAGTCATATTTTATTTAAACAAGATAAACATGGCCTTACATAAAATAATATCTAATATGCTCACACTCCCCCCACTATGAAAAAACTCAATATTGCTTACACCTGTAATGTCAGAAAGCCATGGATGGAAGACGAACGTTATGGTGAGTTCGAAGGCCCGGCTACCATCGCAGCAGTCACAGCAGCGCTGGAACGCGCGGGTGCAAATGTAGAATTGATTGATGTGGGGCCTGATATTTATTATCAGCTCGAGAAGCGCAAGGATCAGATTGATTTAGTCTTCAATAACACCGAAGGCCTGGATGAAAAAGAATTACGCGAAGCCATTGTTCCCTTCTTTTGCGAACATTTACACATTCCTTATACCGGTAGCAGCCCCAAAACTTTCATTAATAAAATGGATAAGGCAACGGCAAAAAGGATCGTTGCATATGATGGTGTGCCGACAGCGCGATTCCAACTCATGTTGCCCGGTGATCGGCTCGAGGATTTGTCTTTTCCACTGATGGTGAAGCCCTACAGTGAAGGAACCAGCATCGGTATCAGCCAGAAAAGCAAGGTGCATAATATTGCGGAACTTGATGAGGCTGTGAGCATGGTGCACACACAATTCAAAGAAGCGGCACTCGTCGAGGAATTCCTGCCGGGTAACGAGTATACGATTGGTCTTATCGGCAATTATGTGCTGCCAATCCTGGAAATCGATTTTGCAAAAATCCCCGGACAACCGCATGTGCGTGATCCGCATGTAAAAGATATCGAGAATCCGTATATCTCACATCTTACATGGACTGAAAAAGCAAGAAGCTACGCAAAGATTGCGATCGAAGCACACGAAGCATTGGAAGTGCGCGACTATAACCGCATGGATTTTCGCGAACGGGATGGTCAACTGTATTTTCTGGAAGCCAATGTGATTCCAGGCGTTCATCCAACCGAAGCCGATCTTACCAACATGTGCCGGCATGCCAATATTGTACATAACGACATGATTGCGCTGATTGCCCATACCGCAGTGCAACGGCTTTTCCCGCTCTATTCGGAACGGCTGACAGGCAAAACAGAACTGCTCGAGGAATTAGCAAATCTTGCCATTAGCAAGGCAACGACAGCGGGCACGATCAACCATCGTGGCCGGACATATACGTTGTTAGGAAACCAAACCGGAGCGCAAGTATCATGATTGTACCCATCTCGAAAGATCTGTATCCCAGCCTTGTGAAGATTGCGCTACAGGATATCGGCGCCATGTACCAGCCTGCCATTCAGGATGAATTCGAAGACATCTCGCGCGGCAAAAGTTTTGGTGTTTGCGCGATGGACAATGGCGAGCCTGTCGGCTATGCGGTTGCTAAACGGACGGTTGATACGTATCACTTGTTGACGTTGGCGGTTGATATACAACATCGCGGCAAAGGGTACGGCTCGCTTATGCTGGACAGCATTTTCGCAGAGATCGAACAACAAGGAGGAAAGATCCTTAATGTCGTGACCGATGCCGATGCCAATGAAAGTTTACGGTTTTATCTGAAAAACGGTTTTGCCTTGACCGGCATTGTGCAAGATGAATTTATTCCGGGTGTAGCCCAGGCGCATCTTACAAGGCGAATGGGGTATCGGCCGCAAGGCTGAACAAGTAGTCGTAATTTTTATTAGATGTTCAAAAACTAATACAAAAATGGGGCGTGTCAATCATGAGAATTAAAGCGACAAAAATGGATGGATGTGGCAATTCTTTTTTAGTAGTCGATGAAATGAAAACGCCTCTGGCGGGGTTTGATCGATCACTGATTTCAAGCGCACTGGCAGCGCAGCACGAAACCGATGGCATCCTTTTTGTTGATGTAAATCGATTACAAAAAATGCCATCGATGAAAATATTTGATTGCGATGGCACCGAAGAAACAATGTGTGGCAATGGCCTGCGGTGTGCGACGCGTTATTTTCGCGATACCTATGTGGCAAATGACAAATTTTCGATCGTCACTGGTGACGGCCAGAAAGCGGTCAATGTCATTGAGGATCTCACTGAAGTGGATTTAGGCGAAGCGCGAGACTACCGGCAGATTAGTGATCATCTTCATTACGTCTTTACCGGCGTGCCACATGTGGTAGTGATCGGTTCGGAAATTTCAACAGAAAATGCCAGAATATTTGGCAGATCCCTGCGCGAAGATAAATCTCTGTGCGAATTCGTTGGTCATCCGGAAGGCGTTAATGTTAATTTTATTTGGCGCGATCAAGAAGGCATTGTCGTGCGCACATATGAAGTGGGCGTTGAAAATGTAACCTTGAGCTGCGGAACTGGAAGCGCGGCAAGTGCTTTTGTTGCAACCAAGGTATTCGGAACCGCGCTGCCGATTGTTACGAATTCACTGGGCGGTAGCCTGAAAATCACAGAAAATAATGGACACTTGTCGATCCGGGGTCAAACCCGCTATCAAGGCAAAGTCATCGGATTTGTGAATGGCGTTTATCCAAAACCAATCATTCCAATCGATTACAGGCACCATCAACATTATTGGTGATTTGATATCCCTGGTTTATGCTGGCTGTCGGCAAAGAAACAAGAAGATGAAACAACCTATCACCGCATACAGGCCAATTAATCCGGCACCCTGTTTTTTTAAGGTAGTTATATGGAATTCTCAATCGTTACGTTTTTATTAATCATGGTTGCAATGGCACTCGCCGATGTGTGCTGGACACTCTATTTCATCGATGTGGAAGAAAGAAAAGCACACCCCGCTGCGTTCTGGTCTGAAGTGGTCTCCTGCAACTGTCCAACCTGAGAGTAGAATTAAGCTCTGATATGGGTAGTTAATCAAGCTCAGGCAGCCTGATGAATTGCTTGATATTGATAATAAACCTCATTGGGAGTTTGGTTATCAAGACCTTGATGAAA
>CAMCBD010000044.1 GCA_945872825.1 Nitrosomonas ureae | reverse complement strand
ATGGTTTCATCGCCCCGTATCGCAGCCAGCGCTATTTTTGCTTTGAATTCACTGGAATATTGTGTGCGTTTCTTGCTCATGATTATGATCCTCTATAGTGTCCATAACAGAGCTTAACAACCTGTCCAGTTTTGCGGTACCACTTCATTCCACAACTTCTCTTGCCGTGTCGACAGCTCCAATAGCAACTATTTTCAGATCGCTATAATCATCAGAAAGATCCATAATACTTTCATTAATTGCGATAATTTTGTTTTTTCTGAGGCTTCTATCTTGTGGAAATCCTCTATTACCCAACAACACTTTGTATTACCTAAAAACTTTCCCAATGCTTGTGCGGTTAATTGAGGAGGAAGAATGCGTTTCTCTATTTTTGATACCTCATTTTTTACTGACCCATCTAATTGGAGTCTAATTGCACGATATTCTCCGGCTATGCTGATGGATTTGTTATTACTTTTCGTTGTTGTATGCTCGGCTAAATAATAAGGATTTAGCTGATCAAATGCATCGAGCATAATCTGTTCAAACGTCATACCTTTCATGCAGCGAGTTGTAATATGCTTTTCATATAGTTGATGGAGTTTATTAGCTAAAAGTGTCGTTTTGTCTGAACCTGAATGACCGTAAACAATAAGTTGTTTGCCATCCATTTCTAGCGCGCGAACTAACTTTTCATTAATTTCCTCTCTATCAATGAACGCAATACGAGCTGGTTTTGTTGGTGTAAATACATCTTTAACCTGAAAGATACTCATTCATTTTCCTAAATAATTTACCGATCATAGTTAGTAATTACTATCAGCCTAACCCCGCTCAGGTAACACGGGGGCTTACGAATACATTTATTCTTGAAAGATGGTGTCAGAAAAATAAGATAAATGAAATGAAAAATTAGGTCTCGATAGTTTGTTGCGGCAGAAAACAAAAAAATACCTCAAAAGATGCTTTGATCGGTATTATTTGGCTCTCCACCTCAAGGGCATCTCTATAAATCCAAATTTCGTCACAACACTTTGTTGCTCGAAAAAAATGTTTCCTTACATATCATGCATATGCTGCGTAACCATTTTTTACTCGAGCCTCGTGTTGTTTAGAACTTTGAATTTTTAGAGGTGCCCTCAAGTTCAAACTGCCCCTGTTGAATGGCTGTTTTTGGCCAGAAGCGGGCATTTCAATTACGCCAATCATTATCTCATTCAAAAGAAAAAAATTTCTTCAATTTATCCATGAAGCTGCCTGAATCTGCGTGGGCTGTTTCATTTTTGTCGGCCAGTAAATTTTCCAGGATGAGCTGATAAATGCGTGACAGTTGTGCTCGATATCATCGACTGCAACATACTCATTCAGTTTGTGTATCGTCGCATTAAGCGGGCCAAATTCGATCACTTGCGGGCAGATGTCCGCGATAAACCGGCCATCTGAGGTGCCGCCGGAAGTTGAAAGCAGCGGTTCAAGGGTGGTGACTTGGGTAATGGCGTTGCTCATGGCGTTGGCTAATTCAGCTTTGGGCGTGAGAAACGGTTTTCCTGAGAGTTCCCACGCTAATTCATAGTCCAAACCATGCCGGTCAAGAATTTCATGCACGCGGGTTTTGAGCGTCTCGACCACTTTGGCCGTGCCGTCGTCTGCAATGCCTTCTTCGTCGGAAGAGTGATCCGCAGTGCAATCGATCCTTGATGATTCGCATGCTGTGCGACAAAAGCTTCGATGGCGGTAATAAAGTCAGCGGACAGTTTCGATTTGTTGCAGCCATTTACAATCTGGTACGTATCGGAGCCTGACTGATTGGTGGTCTGGTTCACACACATAGGGACAATACGCCATAAATCCGCCTGAAATGTGCGGATAAGGGCAAAGAAACGGGATTTTCAGCAAATTCTTGCCAGGGTATCGCTGCTGCAAGTTTCAGCAATGGATCATTGGGATCAAGCTGGAGTACAAATCTGTTCCAAATAAATTCGGTTGATGAATCGTACCGCTACGTCTTAGCATTTTTAATCACCATTTCGACCAGAAAATACAGGGCTATTTTAATATTCCTGGTCGTTATGACCATTAAGAGCCAGTGATTTATAACTAATATCATGGGGTTGCAGATATTTCGTGGCCGACTAGCTACATCAAACTACCTTGACTCAAGAAAAGATAAATCATTAGCGCGAATCTATTTTTTACGGATAATGTAATAGAGCCACAATTCATAGCTTATCGGGAATATTTCTTGTAATAAATAACCGCTCTCAGCTATTCTGAAATTTTCTTGTAGAGTTTGACGGGAGCCATCCGTTTTTTCCGCATACGAAGATTGAGCATCTCTACTGTGACGGAAAAAGCCATAGCAAAATAAATATAGCCCTTTGGCACATGTACACCGAGCCCCTCCACCATGAGCGTGACGCCCACTAAAATAAGGAACGAAAGAGCAAGAATTTTGATCGTAGGATGCTCATCCACAAAGTCCCCGATAGTTTTTGCTGCCATCAGCATCACGATTACTGCCAGAATAATAGCAATCGCCATGAGAGAAACCTGATCGACCAGGCCGACCGCCGTGATGACTGAATCCAATGAGAATACGATATCCAACACCGCAATCTGGAGCAGCGCCGTTCCCAGGCTGGTGACTACGATCAAACGACCAGGTTCTTCTATTCCTTCTAAGCTGTTATGGATTTCATGCGTAGCTTTGGCGACCAGAAACAGACCGCCACCAATCAGAATTACATCGCGTCCTGAAATTTCATATGAAAACAATGTAACCCACGGTTCAGTTAATCCCATTACCCAGGAGATCGAAAATAGCAAAGCCAAGCGCGTGATCATGGCAAGGCCAAGCGCCATCCTTCTGGCAAACGCACGTTGACTTTCGGGAAGGCGCCCGACAAGTATGGAGATAAATATAATGTTATCGATCCCGAGAACAATTTCTAGTGCAGTTAATGTGCCTAATGCTATCCACGCTTCAGGACTTGTCAGCCATTCAAATATCAAGGTTCCCTCTTCTTTCTTTTGATGGTCATAAACTGTGGACGGAACTCACTGTTAATTGTTCATCGAGCCCAAGGCTGATATCAGCAGGTCAGCTCAGTTGGTTTTTCATAATATTTCTCAACAGACCCGCCTTCTGCAATACAGTAAGCATAAATATCTTTTTAAGCAAAAATAAACGTACCGATAATCCATTGTGTTGTCAAAAACACAGATGAATGTTTCAAAAAAGGTTTATCTTCTAGACGAGATTATAAGGGACAGATTATGAAATGGTTCGCAGGAATTATTATATTGATTTTGCTAGTAGTATCAGAAAAATTTAGAAAATTTGCAGGGGTTTTTGTTTTGGTATGTGCGGTTGGTGGCTTGTTATTTTGGCAGTATCAAGAATTTGAAAAGAATAAATCCAGAAACAGGATTTCGCCTTCAGAGTTAGTTTTAAAAAATATCTCATTTAAGCTCTCACACAGTAGCTATGAAATGACGGGGCGTATAATCAATAACTCTGAAAAATTCACTTTGAATGGTGTGCAATTAAAAATTACCATTAAAGATTGTGCGAATAACGATAATATTGATTGCATTATTTTTTCAGAAAAAAACGAATATATTTATGTCTATATTCCACCCAAACAAGCCAGAGATTTCAGAAAAGATATTTCGCTATACTCGGACCAGAATAAAGAGGATAGGTTAGTTTGGGATTATTCGATTGAATATGCGGAGTCAGAATAGAGGGAGTTTGTAAATCAGCAAGAGTTACATAAAATAGCGTATTGGCACATGTTCTTGACAGTCTTGCGGTGTATATCAAATAACGTGCAACGTGGCGGTTACTTCTTCCTTAGCGGTATCTATTCTTTAGGAGCCTCTGAATAACTCACTTTTGTCATTCCGAGCACAGTGAGGAATCTTTGGTAATCAACAGTATAGATTTCTCGCTATGCTCGAAATGACAGTTATTCAGAGATTCCTTTAAGGTATTGATCTTTTTGATTGGGTGCACCATCCATCCAGCCGATACCTCACACTTAGAAAATTGTTTAACTGGACTGGTAAAGTTTACTTGCTCCCTCTTAGTTTACGGATAAAATCCTTCCGTTAATAAAATAAGGAATCCACCATGAAGATCAACCAAGGAACGACTCAGCCACTACACCGCCGTAGCCTGGAAAACGAAATAATCACTGCCGTGGTCGTATTGTACCTACTTCTTGCAGCAATCATGATTATGGTGCATTACCTACAGCCTTCCGGGCAAGAAACGGCAACATCATCAACATCGATTTCCCATAGCGAAAAATCAACTGACAAGTCAAAAGGCGAATAAAAATGCTTGCCAGCACATCCGAGAAAGAGGAGAAACTAACCCATGATCCACAGCATCATTAAAACTCTACAATCATTTTCTATTGTGCATGGCATGCCAGAACCAGAAAATGATCGTGACGTCGTTTGGCTTGACGTTGCCGCACCAACAGTGGAAGAGAGCGCAATGTTGCGCCAGCGTTTCGGTATCGACACTGGCTCAAAAAACAGCAGTGTGACAGAGGACGGCAGCTTCCTGTATATGCGCTCCTATTTGTTGACACTGGACGGGAATGAGGTCCCATGCTTTGGACACGTCACCTTCGTTCTCGGACAACAAGTGGTAGCCACCCTCAACAATGAAGAGGGTTTTCACCAGTTCTCGATCGCATTACAACGCTTGAACCGCAAGCAGGCCAGTGCCCAAAGCCCGAAAGAGGTGTTGCGAGTACTACTGCAAGTAGCTAACGATAGCGCCGATACCGCTATTGACCGCATTGCTGATGAACTCGAGCGCAGTGCCAAGGAGATCTCCGAAATATCGGACGGGTACAACGCACAAGGAAAAGAAATGGGAGTGACGGATCTTCTGGGGACTATGCGAAGCTTAAACGAGACTGAAGAACTCATTTCGAAATGTGTGGAGGCTCAGTTGTCACTAGCGCGTGCAGTGCGCTACCTAGGTGGCGAGGTTGATAACGTCACCGAGGCGGAGTTGCAAGCGGTAGTCAACGAACTCGCAGGCGATGTCGTTGGGGTCAAGGAACATGCTTACTTTGAGCACGAGAAGGTGCGCTATCTACAAAACGCCGTCACAAATATTTTGAACATCAAGCAGAATCAAATAGTTAAGGTATTCACTATTATTACTGCCGTTTTCCTTCCGCCTACACTAGTTGGCACCTTCTATGGGATGAACTTCGCTGTGATGCCAGAGCTGTCATGGCAACATGGTTTCATTTACTCAATGATGTTAACTCTCGGCGCCGCGTTACTACCGCTTGCCTATATCAAGAAAAAAGGATGGTTGCGATAATTGTACGACCAATCATCTCCAAGGACGGTCGAGAGGCGCTATTCAGAAGGAAAAAAAGAAATATATTAACACTTCAATATCATTGAAAGAATTCGCCCGGAGTGTCAATTTATCTATTGATAAATTTGGAAATCATCGTTTTGAATAAACCGGATACTAAACAATTCCAGTAGAACTAACAAACGAGCTCATAAAATTATGCATAGCTCTTTGAATGAATAGCTCGTCAGATCGGATAAATCTGGGCACTGGTTTGCTAAGATTTCGGTTTGACATTCTATGCAGTGCACAAAAGCCGAGCAGGTTGACAAGGTTGACAATGTGGTTGACAATAAAAGCATCTAATGTTGACAAAATGCAATGACTACAGTTCGTGATAGAGGTGAGTTGGTTCGCAGGTTCCTAATTTCCAACGTCGAGGGACATCCAGCCGACATCGTAAGGATTGCTGCGGAAAAATTTTCTTGTACTAGGCAAGCAGTGCATAAACACCTGACGAGACTTATAGAAGAAGGTGCTGTTTTTCAAGAGGGGCAGACAAGAAGTAAAGTTTATCGATTGGCTCCTTTGGTTGAGTGGCGAAGAGAGTATGCGCTAAACGCTCAGCTAACAGAGGATTTAGTCTGGCGCAGTGATGTTGCGCCATCGCTTGGAAAGATTCCAGAGAATGTGTCGAGCATCTGGCAGTATGGTTTTACTGAAATGTTTAATAATGCAATTGATCACTCCGAGGGTAGCATGATTTCGGTGGAGTTAAGAAAGACGGCCGCCAATGCCACCATATCTTTGTATGATAATGGCGTAGGAATTTTCAAGAAGATTCAAGCGGCTTTAAATTTGCTTGATGAGCGTCATTCTGTGCTGGAATTGGCAAAGGGAAAATTTACAACAGATCCTGCAAATCATTCTGGAGAGGGTATTTTCTTCACTTCAAGAATGTTTGATGATTTCTGCATACTTTCTGGTGGGGTGTGTTTCTCGCATGAATTTCAAAAGGATGAGGATTGGATAATGCAATCAAGCACCGCATCTCCTGGGACTTTGGTAAAAATGACCTTAAATAATCATACTTCTCGTACAACGAAGAAAGTGTTCGATAAATTCACAACGGATGATGATTATGGTTTTACTAAAACTGTTGTTCCGGTGAAGCTTACGCGCTACGGTGATGATAATCTTGTTTCAAGATCACAGGCCAAGCGGCTTTTGGCGAGAATTGATCGTTTCAAAGTAGTCGTGTTTGATTTCTCAGGGGTTGCTTCGATTGGACAAGCCTTTGCAGACGAGGTGTTTCGGGTGTTCGCTAAGCGGCATCCTGAAGTGGAGATTGCGGAAATTCACGCTTCCGCCGAAGTGCGGAAGATGATTTCAAGAGCCCGATCCCATGAAAGTCCCTGAATCCTAACGTAATATATACGACAAGAAATGTCTCATAATCAAGAATAGAATGTTGTATAACATAACTAAGTTTCCGTACTTATTACATAATTAACTTCAGTATAAATACTCCGAATATAAAGTATAAATGCATCGTTTTGTTTTCCCCGATCAAGTAACACGGGGGCTACAGATACTACTAGTAAAAAATAGCTGCCGAATATAAAGGTTTCTTGCCCTTAAGATAACTAGTTAAATTCTATGTTGCAACTACTGCACGGCAATGTAACTTCCATTATATTTACCCATTCAGCCGGAACTCTCCAGAACTCTAAAACGATGGGTCACGTTAAACGAGATGAATTGATCTCATTCAAAAGAAAAAATTTCTTTAACTGATCCATGAAGCTGCCTGAATTTTGGTGGGTTGTCTCATTTTTTACGGCCAATAAATTTTCCAAGGTTAGCTGATAAATTCGCGATAGTTGCTCGATGTCATCGACTGCAACATACTCATTCAGTTTATGAATCGTCGCATTGAGCGGGCCAAATTCGATTACCTGCGGGCAGATATCCGCGATAAACCGGCCATCTGAAGTGCCGCCGGAAGTGGAAAGCAGCGGTTCGAGGGTGGTGACTTGGATAATGGCGCTGCTCATGGCGTTGGCTAATTCACCTTTGGGCGTGAGAAAAGGTTTTCCTGAGAGTTCCCAAGCTAATTCATAGTCAAAGCCATGCCGGTCAAGAATTTCATGCGCACGGGCTTTGAGGGATTCGACTGTGCTGGCTGTTGAGAAGCGGAAATTAAATAATAAATTCAGCGTGCCGGGAATGACGTTGGTGGCGCCTGTGCCGCCATGAATATTCGAGATATGCCAGGTCGTTGGCGGAAAATATTCATTGCCCTGATCCCATTCGGTTTGCGCCAATTCGGCAATCGCCGGTGCGGCCAGATGGATCGGGTTTTTTGCCAGGTGCGGGTAAGCAATATGACCTTGTATGCCTTTAATCGTCAGATTCCCGGACAGAGAGCCGCGGCGGCCGTTTTTGAGGGTGTCTCCCAGCTTTTTAGTGCAAGTAGGCTCACCCACAATGCAGTAATCCAGTAATTCGCCCCGTGCTTTCAGCGTTTCAACCACTTTGACCGTGCCGTCGACTGCGATGCCTTCTTCGTCGGAAGTGATCAACAGCGCAAGCGATCCTTGATGATTCGCATGTTGTGCGACAAAAGCTTCGATGGCGGTGATAAAGGCTGCGAGCGAAGATTTCATGTCGGCAGCGCCGCGCCCATAGAGTTTGCCATCGCGGATGGCGGGTGTGAATGGATCGCTGTCCCATTGTTCCAGCGGGCCGGTGGGCACCACGTCGGTATGTCCCGCGAAGCAGAGCACGGGAGCTGTGTTGCCACGGCGCGCCCAAAGATTATCGACTTCGCCAAAACGCATTTTTTCAATATGGAAACCGAGTTTTTCCAGACGCTCGATTAAAATGTCCTGACAACCGTCATCGGAAGGCGTCAGTGAACGGCGGGAAATCAGTGTTTGGGCGAGTGCCAGTGTGTCATTGGACATGGGATTTCTCCTGGATTTAAGTAATGAAATAGTTTTTATAGCGTGAGTGTATGAATTACACAACAATATGTCCATAAAACTTTCGGGTTAATGTAGGGATTTACACGATTATCCTGTAAATTTGAGGCCGTAAGCTATTTAACAGGCTGTTAAAAGGCCGTTGAAAAACGTTTTCTAGGCAGCCGATGCAAGGCAAAAACAGGCGAAAGAGCGCAGTTTATGCTTAATAAATGAGTATTTTGAGTCTGTTTTTAACACCGCAGCGGCAACGCAGATAGTTTTTCAACGGCTTGTTAAACAGATGCCGGATCTATATAACTGATTCATGTCTTGCACTGTTGACATGTAATGTGCGTAACTTGATTTGGGCTTAACTCACTACGGGGAAAATCATCATGCTTATGTTTCTCTTTTATGTCATCTTGCTGCTCGTTGCAGTCATTAGTTTAATTCTGGCAGTTCCTGTCATACGCCGTTTCCTGGTTTCTAATCAGATTCTGAAAATTTTTCGCAAAATGCTGCCGCAAATATCCCAAACGGAGCAGGAAGCATTGGATGCGGGTACGGTTTGGTGGGAAGGTGAATTATTTAGCGGCAAACCCGACTGGAAAAAATTGCTGGCCTATCCAAAGCCGCAATTGACAGCAGAGGAACAAGCTTTTCTCAATGGTCCGGTTGAGCAATTATGCGCGATGCTGGATGAATGGAAAATTACGCATGAGTTGAAAGATTTGCCGCCGGAAGTCTGGCAGTTTATCAAGGAGAAAGGCTTTTTTGGTTTGATTATCCCCAAGCAATATGGCGGCTACGGATTTTCAGCGTTGGCACACTCTGAAGTCGTGATGAAAATCGGTTCGCGCAGCGGTACGGCGGCAGTGACGGTGATGGTGCCGAATTCATTGGGACCGGCTGAGCTGCTGTTGCATTATGGTACCGAGAAACAGAAAGAATATTATCTGCCGCGTCTTGCCAAGGGTCTGGAAGTGCCGTGTTTTGCGCTGACTTCACCGGAAGCCGGGTCCGATGCCGGTTCCATGCCGGATTTTGCTATCGTCTGCCGGGGTGAGTATGACGGTAAAACCGATGTCCTGGGCATGCGGGTAACCTGGGAAAAACGCTATATTACCCTGGGTCCGGTTGCGACCATTTTAGGGCTGGCATTCAAGCTGTATGATCCCGACAAATTACTCGGCGGGAATGAAGATCTTGGTATTACCCTGGCGCTCATCCCCACCAATACCCCGGGCGTTCACATCGGGCGGCGGCATTATCCGCTCAATGGGGCATTCCAAAATGGTCCGAATTGGGGCAAAGAGGTATTCATTCCCATGGATTGGATCATCGGCGGGCAAGAAGGAGTCGGGCAAGGGTGGCGCATGTTGATGAATTGTCTGTCAGTAGGGCGCGCCATTTCGCTGCCAGCCACCAGTGTAGGCGCGGCAAAATTGGCAGCACGCACCGCTGGCGCGTATAGCCGGGTGCGCACGCAGTTTAAAACCCCGATCGGTTATTTTGAAGGAATCGAGGAAGCACTGGCGCGGATTGGCGGTAATACCTACATGATGGATGCCGCACGGGTTATGACAGCCGGTTCGGTTGATCTGGGTGAGAAACCCTCGGTGGCCTCGGCGATTGTCAAATATCATCTGACCGAGCGCGGACGCCAAGCGGTTAACGATGCCATGGATATTCACGGCGGCAAAGCAATCTGTATCGGCCCGAGAAACTATCTGGGGCGTACTTATCAACAGATTCCCGTCAGTATCACCGTAGAAGGCGCCAATATTCTGACGCGCAACATGATCATTTTTGGCCAGGGTGCGATCCGTTGCCATCCTTATCTGTTAAAAGAAGTTAACGCAACGCATGATAAAAACCCGGATAGCGCGTCGCTGGCATTTGACGAAGCATTGATGGGGCATGCAAAGTTTACCCTGCGTAATACCGCCAACAGTTTGGTGTACGCATTGTTTGGTGATTATATTAAAGACAATGCGCCGGAAAACAGCACCCCGGAAACAGCCGTTTATTATCGCCAACTGGCACGTTTCTCCGCCAGCTTTGCCTTTATCGCCGATGTCGGGCTGATGCGATTAGGCGGTTCACTCAAGCGTAAAGAAAGATTATCTGCCAGACTGGGTGATATTTTGAGCATGCTTTATTTGTGCTCGGCGACATTGAAGCGTTTTGAGGACGATGGCCGCCCCAGTTCTGATTTGCCGCTATTGCACTGGTCGATGCAGGATGCCATGTATCAAATGCAACAGGCTTTTGATGAGTTTCTGACTAACTTCCCCGGCCATATTACACTGATCTGGTTGCTGAGAGCGTTGGTTTTCCCGCTCGGTAAACGCTGCAAGCGGCCTGCTGACGACCTGGCGCATGAGGTTTCCCGATTAATGATGGAACCGGGGGCTGTGCGGGATCGATTGACGACCGGGATTTATGTGCCGACAGCGGATAACGAGCCGATGGCGGATTTGGAATTGGCCTTGCAATGTGTTATCGAGAGTGGGGCGGTTGAGGCCAAGCTGCGGGAAGCTACTAAGTTACGTCAAATTACTGCGCGAGGCGATGAGAAAATTGCCCAGGCATTGGCACTTAAAGTCATTACTGCTGCAGAAGCGGATTTGCTGAATAAGATGAAAGATTTGCGCAGCCGGGTGGTTAAGGTGGATGATTTTCCGTCTGATTTTGGTAAGGAAACCAAAACCGCTAATAACGGAGGCGGCACAGCAACCAGAAGTGCAATTCATAGTGATAAAGGTACCGGCGGAAAGAAAAATACTGATGCTGCCAAACGTGATGATGATACCGCCAGCCAAAGTGCGGATAGCAACAAGACAGCCAATGAAAATAAGGATACAGTGGAATAAGACTCACTTGAGCTGGATTTGGAATCTTGGACTGAAGTAAAAGGGAAAGCTATGCAAATTGAGCAAGACGGAATGGCGGGTGTCATTCCGGTTGAGATAGCAAAAACACTGGATGGCCTTTTTAACGAGCGCGTGCAACGTTCGCCGCAAAAAGTGGCTTATCGCTATTTCAATCCGATTAGCGAGCAATGGAGCGATTACACGTGGGAGCAGATCAATCAATTCGTTGCCCGTTGGCAGGCTGCACTGGCAAAAGAATCACTGGCTCCTGGCGACCGGGTAGCGGTGATGATGAGGAATTGCCCGGAATGGGTCATGTTCGAGCAGGCTGCACTGGGTCTTGGGCTGGTGGTAATTCCTTTATATACCGATGATCGAGTTGAGAATGCGGCTTATATCATCAATGACGCCAATGTTAAATTACTGTTGCTGGAGAATTCACATCAATGGCAGCAGTTTCTTAGCATACACAATCAGATAGAAGGATTGCAGCGGATCGTGATACTCCGCCCTTTTGAACCAGACAGCGTTGATACCTGTGATAACGTCCGTGTTGTATCAGGCAGAGATTGGTTGCCAGCCCATACTGGTGAAGTCAAGCATACCAACAATGATCCGCAGGCCCTTGCCACCATCATTTATACATCGGGTACATCAGGCCGCCCAAAAGGGGTCATGCTGAGCCATCACAATATATTGACTAACGCTTCGAGCTGTTTGCAAGTCATACCGGTATTGCCGGATGATCTGTTACTTTCTTTCCTGCCGCTGTCACATACTTTTGAACGGACATCGGGCTACTATGTACCCATGATGTGTGGCGCTACTATTGCTTATGCTCGCTCAATCCAGCAATTACAGGAAGATCTGCTGACAATCCGGCCGACATTGTTGATCTCAGTGCCACGAATCTATGAAAGAGTGTACTCGGGCATCCGTGCAAAACTTGCCGACGGCCCTGCGTTTTCGCGCTGGTTATTTAATTTCTCGGTAGAAGTAGGCTATAGCCGTTTTGAATGTCAACAAGGTAGAGGGAGCTGGCGGCTCTCACATTGTTTGTGGCCAGTATTAGAAAAACTGGTTGCGAGTAAGGTAATCAATAAACTGGGTGGGCGGCTACGGTTTGTGATGAGTGGCGGTGCTGCGTTATCGGCTGAAGTTTCGCGCATATTCATCGGCCTGGGATTACCCATTCTGCAAGGATACGGTATGACTGAAAGCAGTCCGGTAGCTTGTGCCAATCGACTTAAAGATAATGTGCCGGCCAGTGTCGGTTTGCCTATTCCCGGAGTCGAAGTCAAGTTGGGGGAGGGTAATGCATTACTGATACGTGGACCTAATGTCATGCTGGGGTATTGGAATAATCCGGAAGCAACAAAAGCAATTATTTCTCCGGATGGCTGGCTGAATTCCGGTGATATTGCATCAATTGATGAACAAGGCCATGTAACCATTACCGGGCGATTGAAAGAAATTGTTGTATTGTCTAACGGTGAGAAAGTGCCGCCAGCGGATATGGAAGCAGCAATTTTGCGTGATCCGCTGTTTGATCAAGTGATGTTAATCGGTGAAGCGCGTTCCTATTTAAGTGTTCTGGTTGTTTTGAATCCAGCCCGGCAGCAAGATTTCATTAAACAATATGGTCTGGATGGCAACCTGGATAATGAACAACAAAGACAACAAGTTGAAGAAATTTTATTAAACAAAGTCGCGCACCAAACCAGTGAGTTTCCAGGCTATGCGAAAATACGCCGTATTGCAGTCATTCCGGAACCCTGGGGTATTGAGAACGGTTTGTTAACACCTACTTTGAAGTTGAAGCGCACGAAGGTGTTGGAGAAATATAAGGCGGAAGTCGATAAACTGTATGCCGGACACTAATTTTAACTTGACTTGACCCTCGCTGTGGAGGAGGCAAATCGATGGCAAAAGACACCAGTAAGCTGGATAAAGTGGTTCTGGAAGCACGCCTGAATGCAGAAAAACGTGCAAAAGGATACCGGGAGCAGGCACTCAAGTTGTTTCCCTGGGTCTGCGGCCGCTGTGCACGCACGTTTGATCATAAAAACCTGCAGTTGCTGGAAGTGCATCACAAGAACAGTAATCATGATGACAACCCATCCGATGGCAGTAATTGGGAACTGCTCTGTACCTACTGCCACGAAAATGAACATTCCAAGCTTAAAGATTCCATGGGACGTGTTGACAGCGGAGGAACTGAAACAGTTGCCACGTTTAATCCGTTTGCCAATCTGAAAGATAGACTCAAGAATAAATCGTAATGCATAAAATTAACTCAAAGAAATAAACCATCTAGTTACGCAATGAGTTTTACCAAAGAATAAAGTCTAGGTTTCCTTGTGTAAGAATTCGATTTGCTACGCCCTATGGAAGATTGGTCAAACAATGAATTAGCATGAAGTAAGTAGTTTCGTCTTTTATCTATTCGATAGTTGCTGAACGATGCAAGTTATATCCATACAGAAAATACGTATTCTTGGAGAAATCGAGTCATGTTTTTTGTGAAACGTGCTATACGGACAGAAGATCACGTGATCAATGCTCTTTATTATGTGACTTTTTTTATTCATTTAATGATTTGCTATTACTTTGCAAATACTGAGCTGTATGTCGTCAAACCAATTTGGACAGATGGCAGCCTAAATTAAGAGACGCTTAGCTCATCAGGTTTAAAAATTTTTCTCGTTTATCGTAATACATTTGTCGTCGCATCGCTAATGTTCGACATTTAATTTTCTCTCGCTCATCCAAAACAGATTGGTCACGACCATAAAAGACATCTGCGGGAGTCAGATTATTCAAAGATTCATGGTAGCGTTCGTGATTGTAGTAATTGACAAACTGTCGAATTCGATCTTCCAACTCACTGGGAAAGTAGTAATTTTCCAGCAGGATTTGGTTCTTCAGTGAGCGGTGCCAGCCCCTTTTTAACCCCATCGTTAATTTTCTATAAGCTATAATGTTATGATGCAATCAAGGAGAGCAGCTTGTTTCTGACACGTGATGATCGCAAGATCAGTATTATTGGGGGCTTACTATTGCTAGGATTGACGGTGACAGCAGGTGTCGCTGTTTATAATGCCATGCAGCATCAGATTGAATCCGTACTCGGTAGAGGCTTGGGTGTTGCTTTACAAGGCAAGGCATTGCTCATTGAAAGCCAGGTTGAAAAAAGTGTCGCGGATACGCACGCATTGGCTCTTCGTCCATTCCTGATTCAGTCCATGCAGGAACTCAATGCCGAACCCGAGGATGAACATGCAATGCATAATCTGATGCGCAATGTCAATTCATTGCCGGATGTCGGTTTTTATGCCGCAATTGTGTATGATTTGCAAGGCAAGGTACTTGCCCAAGTGGGTAATTTCTCTAACAGTAAAGGGCAATCCTTGCCGCTGCATAAATATTCTCAGACTTCCTTGATATGGGATCAGCAATTTATTCTACGTACTAGCACCGATGTTCTGGATAGCAACAAGCAGCGTATCGGCAGCATCACAACAGAAAACACATTGCCGCAATTAACTCGCAGACTCAGTGAAATACGATCGATCGGCGAAACCGGGGAGTTTATTCTATGTGCACCACCCGCACATGATGCCCGCGATATGGCTTGCCTGATTAGCCAGATTGATGGAATAAAATTCAGATACATGGAACGCGTGGTAAATGGCGGCATATCACCGATCAGCTATGCGTTCGATGGAAAAAGCGGTGTCATCGCAGCACAAGATTACCGTCAAGTGCCTGCTATCGAAGCTTATGCGCCATTGAAGGCAATCGGCCTCGGCATGATTCTCAAATTGGATGAAGAGGAGCTGTTCAAATCCGTCAAAGAGGAATTGAAGAAAATCATTCTCTATATCGCGGGGTTGATTGCTGCGGAAATATTGTTATTGAATTGGTTCGTGCGAAAACTGATCAAATCGGAGCAGGAAGCGTACATTGCCAAAGACAGGGCTGAGCAATTTTCCATCGAATTAAGTCATAAGGAAATCGAACTGCGCGAACGGTTAAAGGAAATTACGTGCCTGTATGAAATTCGCCGCAATATTGGGTTGGAATTATCGATGGATACGATGTGCCAGATTATTTTCAAATATTTGATACCCGCCGTTCAATACCCGGAAATGGCTACGGCTGTTATCGAACTGGATGGCTGGCGCTTTACTTCGGGCAAATCTGATCCGAGTTTGGCGCATCAGGTGCTATCAAAAACCAGAATTGCCGACAGATCGCATGCACAGTGGCGAGCCGAACGAGATCCCGGCTGTACTTGCAGATCGGAAATTAGTGTCAATGGCAAGGTTTGTGGTCAATTACGCGTATTCTATCCTGCCAATAAGCCATTTATTTTATTGGAGGAACGGCGACTTATCAGTGCCATAGCCAGTGATCTCGAGAGTTGGCTGGAGCGTAAGCGTTTGGAACAGGCACTATCTCGGTTGCAGAGGACCAAGCCCATACGATCGGACAAGAGCTTCACGACAATGTTGGTCAGCAAATAGCTGCCATCGGTTATCAGGCCAGGGCGCTGGAAAAGAAAATTTATTCTACTGGCGATAAAAGCATGGCATTAGTAGCAGCCTCTATTGCCTCACAGGCGCAAATTTCAGTGATTCAGATCAAGCAACTTGCGCAAGGATTACTGCCTTTTGAGCTCGAAGCCAATGGCTTAATATTTGCATTGAAAACATTAACTGAAAGAGTCGCATCCACTTGCGATATTATTTGCCATTTACAATGCGACAAGGACATTGTCATTAATGACAATAATCTTGCATTAAATTTATATCGAATAACGCAGGAAGCGATCAATAACGCAATTCGCCATGGGAAGGCTCAGCGCATAACTATCACCCTCACCTCGAAAAATAAAACGTTAAGCTTATCGATTTACGATGATGGCAAGGGCTTCCCGGGAAGTATTGACGCACCTCCTGCTGCAGGAATGGGGCTAAGAATCATGCAATATCGCGCAAAACAACTCGGTGCTAAACTGGAATTTCTGGCACGCCATGGGGGCGGCACAGAAATTCTCCTGGAAAAACAGATGATCTGATGTCAACAGAAAAAGCAAAAGTAATGTTGGTCGATGATCATGCCATGTTACGGCACGGCATAGCGATGATGATCAATCTGGAATCAGACATGGAAGTGGTCGCCGAAGCAGGCGATGGTGCTGAGGCATTGGCCATACTCAAGAAAAATACTCCTGTCGATATTGTATTATTAGATGTCACACTTAAAACCGTATCTGGTTTCGAAGTCATAAAAAGTATACACGCCTTGACTCCCGCTCTTCCTATCCTGTTTCTTTCCATGCATGATGAGTCCGTTTATGCTGAACGCGCTCTACGGGCGGGTGCGCTCGGTTATGTGATGAAACAAGAATCTGGTGAAATATTACTTGCTGCAATCCGGGAAGTACTTAAAGGCAACATTTATTTAAGTAGTCCAATGCAGGGAAAATTGTTGAAACGAATTGCAACAGGAGGTTCAGAACCGGAACAATTAATTAACAAGCTCACGCCTAGCGAGTTTGAAGTATTGCATTTGATCGGACAGGGACACAGCAGTCAAGAAATAGCCAACTTACTTTGCCGCAGTATCAAAACAATTGAAACCCACCGTTTCAATATCCGAGTTAAATTAAACTTGAAAGATGGCGCTGACTTAATACGCTATGCAACACGCTGGATTTCTGAGGAGCATTAACAGCCTGTCAAGCTTGCGCTTTCATCACCTCGCCATCACTTAATAGTTTCCCTTAGCAAAAAACAATAGTTTCCCCAATAGTCAATGAAGCAGTGACTTCGATAATATGGCACCCATGACATATGACTTGGAGTTACTACGATCATGAACATAAAATTGAATAGATACTTGGCAATTTTACCGGTACTTTCACTATTAGTCGCTTGCGCACAGCTCGGCCAAATGAGCGTGCCGGATATTGAGCATCAAAGAGTGGCACAAAATGCAAGAACATACAACGAACATAACAAACTGGTCGATTATTATGACAATTTAGCCAAGGAAACGGCATCCAAGCTGATGGAAATGAAAGGGTTGCTGAAAAATTATGAGGATCATAGCTATTACTATGGCAGGGGAGGTCAGGATTTCCAATCTCACACTGTCGCCAACATCCGTTATTACGAGCAAGCTACAAAAGATGCCGAAAAACACGCTGGTTTCCATCGACAAGTAGCCGCGGAATTACTAAATCGTGAGCATGCAAAGTCTGCGGAATCTCGTGATCAATCAAATGACGCTCAGATAAAGGCGAAGATGAGTTCGGATTCCGGTGATCGGAACGAATCACTGATCAAGGCTCAGTAAAGTGAATGGCGGGGATCTTTCTCTGCCATAGCATGACTGATCGCTGACCAGAAGCTTGTGGGGTGTGGACGCGCCGATCGCCCACCCCCAGTATCTTCTGAAAATATTCAGCCAATTTCAAGAACCCACAAAATCCCATTGATTGCCAATCATCTACGCGCCGAAGAACTGATGACACAGTGTCGAGTTTGCAGCGCGCGAGGTTAAGCGCGTAGCCGCATTCAGAAAATGAAGTTCAAATCAAGATTGTTATGTGCCATAACGTGTAGTGCTCTATTTCTCACTATTCATCCCATTGCTAGTCAGGCCAGTAAGCTCAAGAAGTTTGTGAAGGATAGCAGAATAGAATTAGGCGGCTGGATTCACGGTGGGGCAACCCTCAATCCTAGCCAGGCAAATGGTTTTAATGGCCCGGTCATTTTCGCTGACCAGGCGAATCGATTCCAATTAAATCAACTCAATCTGTTTGTGCGGCGTTCTGTTGCATCAGAAGGAAAAGTATGGGATTTTGGCGGGCGTTTTGATTTTATGTTTGGAACGGATGCCATCTTTACGCAAGCATTTGGTGTTCCAACTTTTGATGTCAACTCCGGAGAACCCTTCAAGAGAAGCAATTGGGATCTGAATCTCTGTTGCGACTCCTCACGAACCTATGGAATCGCGCTGCCACAAGCCTACCTGGAAACTTACGTTCCCGTTGGCAATGGCCTCAATGTTAAATGGGGACATTTCTATACTCCGACTGGTTTTGAGACGGTTCCTGCACCGGACAATTTTTTTATACCCGTGCATACACATTGAATGTCGGAGAGCCGTTCACGCATACAGGCATGCTGGCAAATTACACTATCAACAGGAACTGGCTAATTCTGGGAGGCCCGATTACCGGTAGTGCTAATGGGGGTTGGGATGGGGGTTGGGATAAACAATTGGGTAACTGGTCTGGAATTGCTGGTTTTACCTGGACCAGTGATAACCAGGCGACCTCATTCCACTTCTCCGGTACCTACGGCAAGACCTCCACGCGTAGTGCTGAAACCTGGGCTTTTTACAACATGGTACTGCAACACAAGCTAACACCTAAAACTCTTTTGGTTCTTCATCATGTCTATGGCCATGCCGGGGGCGTGTTGCTGAATAATCTGAAGCACTCCAATGTTACACAAGATGCCGAGTGGATCAGCGTTATTGCACATTTATACTATGACTTGACCGATAATGTATCGATTGGTGCGCGCGCCGAATGGTACCGCGATCAGGATGGCTTCCGGAATCCATCACCTTTCCGGATAGCTGCAGCCACCAACATGGTGAATGGAACGGCAGTGAGTTATGCAGGGAGCCTCAGCGACGTCACCATCACGCCTGCTGATTATTATGATGTAACTGTCAGATTAAATTGGAAAGCGGCAAGATCCTTAAAACTCAAAGAAAAATTCTTACAGAAACTGAGTATTCGCCCCAACATTCGCTATGACAGAGTGGATGCTTACCGCTCGGCAGCCTATCGACCATTTGCTGATCATAAAGATCAAATTCTGTTTTCTCTTGATTTCTTGCTACCGTTCTAATTCTGCTTTGTGTCTGTGACAACAGAGCACATCATCAAAAAAAACCTCCAGCCAAAACTGGAGGTATAAAAAATAGCAATAATAAAGACTTAGACTACAAGGGCATCATCAAAATGATAAGGTATTACTGTACTACTGATCCATCTAACTTAATTTTCGCTTTATTGAACTGTCTATCTTGCTCTGTCGCTGACATTTTTTTGTGCAATTCTACTTGCTCCAAATCCTCAGCTAATTCCTTCTTATATTCACGAATATTGGCATGCAGATGCGAATTAAGATCCTGGCCTTGTCTGCCATAGGTATAAGGATGTGCTTCATATTCATCCAGTTCGTGCTGAGAGGCTTCCAATTTTTCAGATACTGTTTTTGCCAAACTTTCATAATAATTAGCTACTGCTGCATGATCGTTTGGATTAATGCTGCTGGGAACTGCAGGCGCTTCGGCGAGTACTGATGCCGCAACAGAACCAAGCAGTAGAGAAGCGATAACTTTTAATTTTAGTGCTTTCATTTTAATTCCCTCCATAAAATAAAAAACTCAGTGTTGCCATCTTATCGAAGGCAACACTGAATGACTATTGGGGAAACTCTGGTTTTTGGCTAAGGGAATCCATTAGATTTTTTTTATTATATGTTATTAGACGAATGGATAGTGGGCGTGCCTCGCAGATCATCGAAGTGGTATTTTTCCAGCAATTTCGTTGTTAAATATGGGTTCAAAGAAATCTATCCTGAGATACTGGATCGCTACTGAAATGTGCTGATCTGATTTTCTCAACATCGGATCAATCCGCAATCGTTTGCGCCACTTCGAGAATGCGTGAATACGAATGTAGCCTGAACTGGGACTGATCTCGTCATTGACTTGGATGCCGTGCATAGCATGACAGCGAATGACTTTCTGTCCAGCTCGTTGGCTTTGGCGGAAGCCTTGTCTACGATACCGCATTTGATGTAATTCATGCTTAAGGAACCTCTGAGTAACTGTCATTTCGAGCAGAGTGAGAAATCTATACTGTTGATTACCAAAAATTCCTCACTGTGTTAGGAATGACAAAAGTGAGTTATTCAGAGGCTCCTTAATGGGTGATTGAATTAGCCGGATACTTTAAAGTATTTGACCGTCTCAATGATATAAGATATCCATTAGGATATAGATCTAGCGTGTTGATAAAACCAAGGCGGATCTGTAGTACGTTGTATTAAATTGACAGACGGATATAATGGGCTTTTCAAGCAAACAGGAATCTAGTCATGGCTAAATTAACTGATGTTACTGGAATCGGCCCTGCCACAGTCAAACTGTTATCTGAACACAACATCAAAACAGTCGAAGCGTTGGTTTCAATCAGTCTGGCAGAATTGCAGAAAATACCGGGGATGAGTGGTGATATACGCGCACGTGCAGTTAAGAAAGCAGCAGCGGATTGTTTGCGGAGTAAGGCGACCAAGGAATTAAGCACGCCAGCCAATAAGATTCAGACGACCGTTAAAAAAGTTGCGAGTAAAAAGATTGCGGCTAAGCCACCTGTGAATCAGGTTGAGGCAGTTGAAGTGAAGGACAAGGACAAGAAAAAGAATAAAAAGGACGACAAGAAAGAAGAAAAAAAAGATAAAAAAAAGAAGGATAAGAGCAAAAAGAAAGATAAGAAGAAAAATAAGAAGAAGTCATAGCTAAAACAAGTATTCTGATGGAAAAGTAAGTGACTAAACAGAGATACTTATCAAGTGCTGGATCTATTATATTTTTGTGATTCAGGCAAGTAAGTTTTTTGCAGAAAGCTTACTGGAATTTTGATAAATCTTTGGGTCTGATTAAGTATTGCAACTCTGCCTGAAGCGGATTTGCCGAAATGGCGGCATTGCCATAATCCAGTATGGCGACTGCGGCGGTAGTCAGAAGCTTGCCGGAGCTGCTGACAGGTGGCGGGTCTTTGGATAGATAACAAAGTAATTGATCAAGCCCTGGATTATGACCAATGTGAAGTGGTACCGCAAAACTGGACAGGTTGTTAAGCTCTGTTATGGACACTATAGAGGATCATAATCATGAGCAAGAAACGCACACAATATTCCAGTGAATTCAAAGCAAAAATAGCGCTGGCTGCGATACGGGGCGATGAAACCAT
>CAMCBD010000043.1 GCA_945872825.1 Nitrosomonas ureae | reverse complement strand
GGTTTCATCGCCCCGTATCGCAGCCAGCGCTATTTTTGCTTTGAATTCACTGGAATATTGTGTGCGTTTCTTGCTCATGATTATGATCCTCTATAGTGTCCATAACAGAGCTTAACAACCTGTCCAGTTTTGCGGTACCACTTCAGTTTGCGCCAACTTGTTGCACCACCGCATCATCGCCGGATTCCGCCAGCGTTTCGAGAATGGCCAGGGGTGTTGACGGATGCTGTGCCAGCGAGATATCTACTTCCCTGCGCCCCCAAGGAATCCAGCGCTGACTGATTTCCTCAAGTGCCCGCGAGGTAGAAGTGGGATCCTTCGCAACTGATAGCGCACTTTGCTGCACGAAGAAACCTAATCCAGCAAGTAAAAATACGACTAAAAATACAGCCGCTAACTGGACATTCTTGCTCTGCCATGAAACTTTTCCGGAACGCAAATCAAACAAAGAAAAAGTAGCATAAACCAATGCCCATCCTGCGCCCGCAGCCGGAAGACCATAGACAGGAATTAGTAAGAGACCAATAGGCGCGGTTGAGCTTGTCGACGTAAAAACGGCATGCAAAATGAACACCGCTGCACCAATGAACCCGGCGTAAGCACCTGCTTTCAGAATAGCTTTTCGATTTTGCATCCCGCTCCTTTTTCCGGATTACTTTGATCCGGATGAACAAATGATGAAATAGACTTCGGCTATTGCCCTACTTGCTCAAGTGTTTCAGATCGCGGTAAAAATTTTCATGCGACCCTAAAGCCAGTAACTTGACGGTATCTTGATCGAGAATACGATAAGCCAGCAGGATCAAGTGGTCGGATAAAAAAATTTGAAACCCTTATACCGGCGAGATCGCCGATCTTTTCTTCTCCGATTACGGGATTGGTGGCAATGTCACGCACAACTTCATCGCGCAGAACTTTTTGCTGTTTATGTAATTTCTTGGCAATACGCTCAAACGTCGGTGTAACCAGTACGCGCATCAATCGAACTGATATTCACCGGATGGTTCCTCCAAATCGGCAATCATGATTTGACGGATCATGGCAAACGTCAAATCAGGGTTCTCCTCGGCAATTTTGCCAATTCTTGACCAATACTCGATTTGCTTCGGTATCGAGCGATGCTCGATCTGAGCATACTGTTTGGCTTGATTGACAAGGCTTTCGGGTAATTTGACATGACAGACATAGTAATTTTATACTTTTCATAGGAGTGCTTGATTTTAATCCATTAAGGTTATAAATGGAACTTCTGGAGCCCGGATGGCGCAAGCTTATGCCGGGCTACTTGCTCACGCATTCCACCCAAACTGCGGTGTTAAGAACGATCTTCGTTGTGCTGCTGTATGGTTTGGGTTTCAGGATGTTAATGAGCTTATTCTAACTGGAAAGAATGTATACTAATGAGCGCTTGCCGCATTCAATCTAGCAAGTACACCGTTGTAGAATCACACGCCAAAACTACAGCAATACTATTTCTTATTCGCCCTTATTTTTTGCGATCGCAATCAAGCTCAGTGGGTTGGGTAAAAAATAATCAAAACCACAAAACCTAAAATCTTCCTCAACCCAATGTGATCGATGATTCTCCAAGGGATTTGCAGGAACTTCTTGCGCAACGAATTCTTTAGGTGTGCTTACCAGTACGGAGTCCTTGCATACTCGCTGACACTCTCTAAGAAAAACAACTCCTTGCTCCTTATCAAAATGCTCTAGGATGTCTATCGCAAGTACTAAGTCGTACATTTTATCTTCCAATGTTGGCAGCAACTCTAGCGCTTCACCGATGAACAGATTGGTGTAAGAATACTCATGAACTGCAGTAATATAACCTGCATAACCTTCAATTCCATCGATTCTAACCTTCCATTGCTCCTTGCTACGTTGACGTGCATTTGAACCATCAATCTCAAAAAGATTTACGTTTTCTAAATTTGTGCGTAGCAAAAATCCGTACTGCCCCATTCCAATACCAATATCAAGAATTGATTCTGGATTCTGCTGTTCAGCAAAACCAACTATTGTGCTGAGCTGATTACTATAGCTAAATGGCATTCTTCTTCCTTTAGAAGGACTGGCGTCAATTGATTAATAAGTTCTCACTTAATCTAAGTATATAGTCTCTTACCAGCTAAATGATATCAAAGAATGACAAGAATATTGAAGCTATCGAATCCCGGCAAGGGTTTGAACAACGGGTAAAACGGGTAATACTGTTAGTTTTTCACAGGTTGCGGCAGCGGCTCGCCTGATATGCGTTAGATAGTATCGGTAGGTTTTAGCGACACGTTTGATCAGGCCGAAGACGCGCAGATGTTTGAGGTATTAAGAGAGCTTTCCACCGGAAACATAGGGAAGATAATTTTCCAGCTCCTTGGAATATTTCACCTTATCTTCACAACCGAATTCAAGCGAAAGCGCGAACAACTTTCTTTCGAGCTCTTCGTAAGGCTTCTCAGTTGGCCCCTTTTCAACTTTATTTGCCAAAATCACCCAATTTGTAACATCGATCATTTCAAGTAGGGTAACAAACTCTTTTTTTGTAAAATTGATCTTCATATTTATTTCCAGATTAAAATAAAAACACAGCCATTTTGGTCAAATACAGAATCACGAATCCAGCACAGGCAATGCGTACACCACAAAATCACAAAACAAAAATATGCTTAATTTAGTGGCAATATTCTCAATTCGCGACCTCTAAACCCGTTATGCTTTTGCTTTATTCGCCTCGCGGGCTTGATGAAGCTTTTTGTAGCTTCCGATTAGTCTTAAGTGCTTGTCTAGGCCTTCTAGCTTCATGCTAGTTTTGGTTAGGCCAAAGAATTTCACTTCGCCAGTTACAGAGCCGACCACATTGTCCATGGTTTTTTTACCGAACATTTTATTTAGGTTGTCGATAAAATGCTCAAGCACCAATGCTTCGTCCAAGGTGATCTCAAGTACGGCATGAACTGCTTGATAGAACAAGCCGCGCTCTACGGTGTTGTCATTGTATTGCAAGAACGCTTCTACTAACTCAATGGCCTCATCAAGCTTGCCTAAGGCAAGGGTGATAAGAATTTTCAGCTCAAGAATGGTCAGCTTTCCCCAAACCGTATTTTCATCGAACTCAATTCCAATCAGGGTTCTAATGTCCGTGTAGTTATCTAGCTGACTTTCTTCTAAACGCGCCGCCAAACTCGCCAAGGCATCATCACTCAGCGAATGAATATTCAAGATATCTTCGCGGTAATCCAGCGCCTTGTTGGTGTTGTCCCAAATAAGGTCTTCGATTGGATACACTTCTGAATAATCCGGCACGAGGATGCGACAAGCTGTGGCGCCCAGGTCATTAAAATTGGCAATATAAACCTCTTTGCCCAATCCCGTCAAAATGTCCAATAAGCGATCCTTTTCCTCTTCGTTGGTGCCTGAGAAATCCCATTCGCAGAATTCATAGTCGTGCTTGCTACTAAAGAAGCGCCAAGAGATCACACCCGTTGAATCAATAAAGTGCTCAACAAAATTTTCTGGCTCTGTCACTGCGAGGCTATTAAAGGTTGGTCGTGGCATATCATTTAAACCTTCAAAGCTGCGGCCTTGTAATAGCTCAGTCAGGCTGCGCTCCAGCGCCACTTCAAAGCTTGGATGGGCACCGAATGATGCAAATACACCCCCCGTTTTTGGGTTCATTAGCGTCACACACATCACTGGGAATTGGCCGCCTAATGAAGCATCTTTGATCACCACAGGAAAACCATTTTGTTCCAGGGCGTTAATGCCTTCCAAGATGCTTGGGTACTTTTCAAGCACATGTTGCGGCACGTCTGGCAAGGCAATCTCTTCTTCAATAATTTGTTTTTTTACCGCACGTTCGAAGATTTCCGATAGACATTGCACTTGCGCTTCATGCAGGTTATTGCCCGCACTCATACCGTTACTTAAGAATAAGTTCTCAATCAAATTAGATGGGAAATACACGGTTTCTCCATCGGACTGACGCACAAAGGGGATAGCGCATATGCCACGCTCAACCAAACCCGAGTTGGTATCAATCAGATTTGAGCCGCGCAGCTCACCGTCTTGATTGTAGATGTCTAAACAATATTCATCCAAAATGCCTGCTGGCAGCTCGTCATTTGGTCCCGGCTTAAACCATTTTTCATTGGGATAATGTACAAAATCTTTGTTGGCAATTTCTTCGCCAAAGTACTGATCGTTGTAAAAGAAATTGCAGTTAAGGCGCTCGATAAACTCACCTAGCGCTGAGCAAAGTGCGCTCTCTTTGGTTGAGCCTTTACCGTTGGTAAAACACGTAGGCGATGCCGCATCGCGCATATGCAGCGACCACACATTGGGCACGATATTGCGCCAAGAGGCAATCTCGATCTTCATGCCAAGGCCGGCCAAAATACCAGTCATATTCGAGATGGTTTGTTCAAGTGACAGGTCTTTCCCTAAAATGTAAGTGCTGGAATCGCCTTCTGATTGACCCATAAGCATGATTTGCGTGTCTTCGTCGAGGCTCTTAATCGGCTCGATTCTAAACTCAGGGCCAGTTTCTACTACTTTTTTCACTGTACAGCGGTCAATCGATCTTAAGATACCTTGGCGATCTTTATCAGAAATACTTTCTGGCAGCTCTACTTGAATTTGAAAGATTTGGTTATAACGGTTTTCAGGATCAACAATATTATTCTGTGACAGCCTGATATTTTCAGTAGGAATGTCACGGGACAAACAATACACCCGCACAAAATAGCCCGCACAAAGGGCCGATGAAGCCAAGAAGTAATCAAAAGGACTGGGTGCTGAGCCATCACCTTTGTAGCGAATAGGCTGATCAGTGATGACAGTGAAATCATCAAACTTAGCTTCAAGTCTGAGATTGTCGAGAAAATTAACTTTGATTTCCATTGAATAGTGTCCAGAGTCGTGCGCCGCAACGCGGAAGCGTTTTAAACCTTTTTCTACTTGCGGTTTCTAGCGGCTGCCAATCGGCGGGTTGATCTTAATTGGGGGGATTATCTGGCTTTTCGCAGCAATCGTCTTGGGTAAATTACCAGGAAAAATAAGTCCAGAATCAAGAATCCTTATACTTACGAACAATACCCCCAATCGTCGTTGGGTGCAATTGATAGAATTCGCCGATTTCTCGCTGGCTGTATGCGCCTGTTTTGTAAGCGGCGATGATCGCTGCATCGCGGTCTTTGTACTGTGCTGCAATTTCGAACAGAGGCTTTGCAATCGGCCGCTTTTGCTGCTGGGGTATATTTAAATCGTCCTTTTCTTTGCCGATTCTTTTCTGCATTTCAGTGATGAAAGCGGCATCCCCTAAATAAATTTGTCCCTTCAAATTCGACCAGATTTCAGGTTGATGTTGCACACCTTCCAGGATAAATTGCCGATACCGCTCCATTGCAATTCTCCTTTGCTTTCCAAATAAAGACAAAATCCAGTCCGTTGTCAGCCATTTGGGTCTGGGAGCATCACCCGCCATTGCCGGATAACTGCTCCACGGCCAGTCTTCAAGCCGATTGACCATACCTTTAGCTCTTTGCGGATTCAAAACAACATAGCGGGAAAGCTCAAGCAAATAGCGATCTTTATCCACCAGGATTGCTTTGTAACGTCCTTGAAAAAGATGACCGCTACGCCCATGCCGGCGATTCGACGCCTGGGTATAAACGCCATTGAGCTGGCGCATACCTTTTGACAAATTGCCGTCAAGCGTTTCAATAATGAGATGATAGTGGTTATCCATCAAACAATAGCCATGACACAGCCAGTTATGATCCAACACAACCATCCCAAGAATTTCTAAAAACCTTACCCGGTCATCATCATCGTCAAAAATGGCTTCGCCGCGATCTCCACGCGATGTGACGTGGTAAAGCGCATTCGGAAATTCTAAACGGAGTGGTCTTGTCATGGCTTACAGTATACATCAATTTTTCTTTATTCGCGACCTGACCCCTTATCGCTTGATTCATGCTATCGATTCACAGCCTCTTTCTTTAAGTTCTCATATTCATCAATTGTATAATTACTCAAAAGTCCCTGTGCTTTGCACCTGTCGAAATATTCAAATATGCGTTTTTGAACAGGCAGGGAAACTGAGCGCTCAAGAGTGCCACTTAAGCTATAAAAATCTTTGCAGTAAGATCTAAGAAAAATAAGGGCAAGTTCGTGTTCGTTTCCCCAATTTCCCTTGATTCTACTCTCTTTCAGTCGTGCTATTTTGTATTCATCAGGCCATTCACCAGTTAGCTCACATATAATTTTTGCGGCGTTAGCCGCCTGTTTACCACCCGATATACCCCTGATAATGTCACCAAAAATCGACATTTACTTTCCTCCAATAAATTGCCCGGCGAATGTAGAAATTAAAACGTTACTGTGGAACCTGAAAGTCTATATTAGTGTCTCGGAAAATATTTTTAATGACAGTTTGCTTCAGCTTTTTTTAATGCTTCGGAAAATCCATTCATATTAGGAATCGTTAAAGAATCAGGATTTCTGCGACTATTAAAATTTACGCTCACGCTCCGCCCATGTTTGAGAGCTTCAATCAGCTCGTTTGAAGCAAGCATCGTTGACTCAACCCCGCTGACATATTGAGTTAGCTTGGTAAAAGATGTATGGTCTCTTCCGTCCACACTTATAACAAGTTGATTTTTAAAATTCTTTGAAGTCTTCTGACTAACAGGAGCGCCAAGTTGTTTTCCTGAGATGATGATTAATGACGCAGTTGTTCTACATCCCGCTCGATTATCAAAGCCAATTGCTAGAAGAACATTCTTTTCTTGCCCAGTTGACATATCGATACCTGAATATCCATATATTGCATCGCGCCCTTGTACCTTCCAGTGTGCTTGGCTTATGGTGCAGTAGGTTAAGAGGATAAACGAAAAGAAAATTTTTACAAAATGTTTCATACCTATGTATTTAAATATAGAAAAACGGTATCAGGTCTAGAATCAAGAATTCCTGTTCTTTATGCTCATGCTCGCGAAGCATAACCCCCATTGTCGTTGGATGCAATTGATAGCCACGCATCTAGGGGCCAGGTCTATAACCAAGAATAATTATTCTTGCGGCATTACGGGTCTCGATAAATTAAAAATGCACGTACACTTCAAAAAACGGCAAAAAACCCATTCGGGGGTCATGGGGTCAGGTCCAGAATCGCGAATTACCCAAAACATAAATTCCCTCACAATCACGCACTCAGCTCTCACTCTATCACCACCGTCTGCACCTGCATCGGCCAAATCCCTTTCTCAACCGCTTCCCGACCATCAAACGCCATATAACTCTGCCGCCCATAATGCGGTAATGGGCGTATCAGCGCTTCGAGCGATGCGGCATCTTTTGCGGACACGATGGCCAGTGATGCGCCGTCGGCGCGAGCCAGTGTCCAGGCTTGTGCGGTGCCTTTTTTGTTGATTTCATCCGGTTTGGCTGGCAGTTGTTTGGCGGCAAGCCACGCATCGATTTCAGGTTGCAGGCCAATGATCAGTGTGGGCGCTGCGGAGAGTTGCTGATTGGTTGCGATGAACTTGGGTGCGCGCTGTTGTAGTTTGCTGGCGAGGGCCTCTGCGATTTTGCGGATTTCGCCTTTGTCGGTTAAAACGATGGTTTCGGTAGTGGGATTGACCATCACTTCGCGCAGGATGGGCGGTGCTTCATTAGGCGCCAATTGACGGAACAAACGCAAATCCGGATCGAGTGAGACGGATAATGGTTTATCCGGCAATGTCAGCGTGAATATCTGCTGCTCCTGGTGCAAATCGAGCCATTGAATTTCTGTTTTTTCCTGACTTTGGATCGCAACCGGAACCCGAAGTTGATACGCCGGTTCGGATTGCTTCAGTGTGATCGATAGCCCATAGCCTGAATCTACCGGAACGTTTTTCGCTTCGCTGATGGTGATTTCCGGTGCGCCGGTGCGTTCCAGCCATTGCGAAAAGAACGGTTGCAGATTTTTCCCTGAAATCATTTCAAACATTTTCTGCAGATGTTGCCAGGAGGTGACTTTGAAGCGCTGGATAGCCCAAAATCCTTGGATGCCGAGATTAAAAACCGTTTCGCCCAAATGATCCCGCAGCATGAAGAAAAACATTGCCGCTTTGTTATACCCGACAATTTTCGATGCACCATGGGTGCGCGAGGTAAATGCGGTCAGCGCTGCATCCTGTCCCGGTTGCAATGCGGCAAAATCACGCAACCAGCCCAGCCGCATTTCACGCGCAGCTTCGCTGCTTTCCTGTTCTTTATACGCGTAATCGGCCATGAAAGTGGTCAATCCTTCCGACCAGTTGCCGCTCCTGTAATCCGGATAAACCCCATTGCCCCACCAGTTGTGCAAGACTTCATGGCCAAGCGAAGTATCGCGGATAAACGGCAGTTGCAGCACATTGATACCGAGATAAGTCAATGTCGGCATGCCAAATCCGGTCGGCGCGGGACTGGAGACAATGCTGAACTCGGTGTACGGATACTCGCCTATCCATTTTTCATACAGGGTCAGATAGCGTTTGACGGCTTCCAGATAATCGCCCGATAGTTTGCCGATTTGCGGGTGGAAGTAGGTACGCAGTTGAATCGGCCGGTTATTGATATTTTGGTGCGTCTGCGTTTCAATCACATACGGCCCGGCCATCAAATCAATTCCTTCGGCTGGGTGCGGAAATTCAAAAGCGGCGCGATAGCCTTGTTCGGATTCGCGCTCTTCAATTAACCGCCCCGCCACTAGGCCACGCTGACCGGCAGGCAATTCCAGTTTGACTTTATAGCGCGCCAATCCATCTGCAACACGTGGATACCAGCCGGAAGCATCAGGCAAGAAGGTACCGGTTTCACTGCTGACTGCAATCGGTCTTCCCAAAGTCTGCTGATGATCGAGTGAGTCGTCCAGTTGCGGCAATTTCCCCCGCCAATGAATCTCAAACTGATGCTGTTGACTGAAATTAAAGGGGATCTTCCAAAGATGCGGCTGATTGGTCTGTTCACGGCCGACGCCCAGCAAATTGCCATTAAATAGCGCTTCAGTGACTTCAAATGCCTGTCCCAGCACCAGGTTAACCTCCTTGGGATTTTTAACCGTGATGATGCTTTTGCCTTCGATGGTACGGGCGATGGGATCGATCCGTACCGTCATATCGTAATCAATCTCGTTATAATTAACGGGGGCTGCAATAGCAAGCTGCGCAACGCTGCCGATGAATAAAAAAATGAGAAAATTTCTGATGAATACGCGACCTGTCATAAGATAATGAAGTGTTGATTAATGTTTGAGTAATGGAAACTTGGCGATGATTCGCATTTCTTGATCATCTCGTTTGATTTTTAATGGCAACCAGGTTCCCGGCGCCTGACGTTTCACGATGGTGACAACATCTTCGGTATTTTTAAGTGACAACCCGGCCATTTCAAGAATCACGTCGGAATCCTGCAACTTGGCAGCCGCAGCTATGCTATTTTTCTCAACTTGCAACACCACGGCCCCGCCCCTGCCCATTTCAAAGCGAATACCCAGCCGCTGGAATTGTGGCTGAAAAGATTCGGAAGCATTGGGCAGAACGCCAAACACGGCATCCGCCACACCTTTCACCAGATTTTTGCAGGATTTATCGCTGTCCCACGGCAATAACGCAGCAACATTCTGCACGCCCAGGTCATGCAACTGATGGGTAACACCAAAACCATGCAGCACATGGCCTGCACCCATCACACCGACAACCAATGGTTTTTCTGAACCGGTAGATTCCGCTATAGCCCGGTGTAGTATCTGCGCCATGGCACGATCCCACAATTGCTGCCCGGAAATAAAGCGCCTGAAATCCGGATCATCTTGGTTCATTTCCCCTTTCTGCTTATCTTTGCGATCATGCTGCTTATAAATCGGAAATAAATAATCCAAATAAGCCTGGCTTGGTTCGGCAGGCCGTGTCAATCCTTCACGTTGCTCTATTGAAACCCCATAAAAACCCTTTTCCGACACCAGACGCCGCAGATTCGATTCAATATTCAAAGCCCGCATGGGGATATGGTTCATGCGCGCAAAATGAAATAAGGGCAGATACAGATTGGCATCGGTATTCCAAACCCGATCCCATTCCGCCGCCCGGAGAAATTCTTTTTCCGTTAACTCACCAGCCACCCATTTATCCAGTACCGCCTGCACCCGGCGCGGAAACATTTCGAACCCGATTACCATGTTCGGACGTATCGCATGCAAGGCAACCAGCGTTTGCAATTGCCAGCGGTGATGATCCGCATTGACGTGCGTTTCGCCCAGCAACACCACCGAAGCTTTCGCTGCACGCGAGATGACATCCTGTTGCGTGGTTTGACCGGAACCTGGAACCACCCAATTTCCCAATGGTACGCAATCCTTTGATATGGGTTTTTTTGCCGGTGTAATAGCAGTCCACGCATTACTCCAGCACAAACTCAATAGCAATGCAATCAAGCTCAAAATTCTGTTGCGTCGGCTTACACTAAAATTTGTCATTTCTGATCATCCTGTTAATAGATCAATTCCTAAGAAAACACAGTTGATTCCATTCATGGTTTGACAAGCCTACCACGAACGGAATTAACACATTACCGTTCGCTTTAAGCTGTTGTTATCCAACCCACCTACGGGCATTTCTAAACAGGCGCATCCACGGGCCATCTTCAGTCGAACCAGATCGTGCATTGGGGTACCAGGAGTGTTGCGATACCCGGAACACCCGCTCCGGATGCGGCATCAACACATTAAAACGTCCATCGGGCGTGGTTAATCCAGTTATTCCCTGAAGCGATCCATTCGGGTTATAGGGATAATTCTCAGTAATTCTCCCGTGATTATCCACAAAACGCATCGTCACCAATGCAGCGGCATTCTCCGGTTGAGCGGAAGAAAATTCAACTCTGCCTTCACCATGCGCCACCGTGATCGGCATCCGGCTGCCTGCCATGCCATCAAAAAATAACGACGGGCTTTGCTGTATTTCCACCATCACAAAGCGCGCTTCAAATTGTTCCGACACATTGCGCTTAAAACGCGGCCAGGCCTCAGCGCCGGGAATGATTTCATGCAAATTGCTCATCATCTGACAACCATTGCAAACACCCAGCGCCAACGTATCGTTGCGCTGAAAAAATGTCTCAAATTCATGGCGTGCGCGGGAATTGAATAAGATCGATTTGGCCCAACCTTCGCCCGCACCGAGAACATCGCCATAAGAAAATCCGCCGCACGCGACGAATCCTTTGAAATCTTTTAGCGACACACGGCCCGCGATAATATCGCTCATATGCACATCGATCGCAGCAAAACCTGCCCGGTCAAACGCCGCCGCCATTTCCACATGGCCATTCACACCTTGTTCGCGCAAGATCGCCATGCGGGGACGCACTCCGGTTTGGATATACGGTGCGGCAATATTCTCATCCGCATCAAAACGCAGTGCGACCTGTAGACCGGGATCAGCGGCATCCAGAATGCAGTCATATTCCTGTTGCGCACAAACCGGATTGTCGCGCAGTTTTTGCATCTGATACGTGGTTTCTGACCAGGCGCGCTGCAAATCGACCCGTTTTTCTGCCAGTACCGGCTTATTATTGCGCATCAGGCGGATTTCATCGGTTGCATTCAATTGCCCGATGACAAAACTGGCATCGCGTAACCCTGCTTCGGTCAGCACCTGCATGATTTCCTGCCGCTGCGCGGTTTTAATTTGCAGAACGACGCCCAATTCCTCATTGAACAGTACCGCAAACAAACGCTCCAGGAAGCGGCCGCCCAATTGCTCTGGCCGCAATTCAGATCCATCGATATCGCTACACTGCGCGTCAAAACACAACTGATCCAGATTCACCGTCAATCCGGTATGCCCCGCAAACGCCATTTCGCACAGCGTCACGAATAGACCGCCATCGGAACGGTCATGGTAAGCCAATACTTTGTTTTCCAGATTGAGCCGCTGAATCGCGGCAAACAGTGCTTTGAGTTTGGCAGCCCCAGCTTCGCCGTCGACATTTGGCGACACATTGCCCACTTGTTTATACACTTGCGCCAGCGCCGAACCGCCCAAACGATTCTGCCCCTGCCCCAAATCAATCAGAATCAATTCGGTGTCACTGCAATCGGTGCGTAATTGCGGCGTCAAAGTTTGGCGCACATCGGTGACGTTGGAGAACGCGGAAATAATCAGTGATAAGGGTGCCGTGACTTCTTTGCGAATCTTCGCATGCGTCTTTTGATCGGTCTCTTCCCAAGCGGTCTTCATCGACATCGAATCTTTCCCCACCGGGATGCTGATTCCCAGTTGCGGGCACAATTCCATGCCGACGGTATAAACCGCATCGTATAACCCGGCATCTTCGCCCGGATGACCCGTCGCAGCCATCCAATTAGCTGAAAGCTTGATATTGCCGATCTCAGCAATCGCTGCGGCAGCGATATTGGTGATCGCCTCGCCGATCGCCATCCGCGCTGCCGCCGCAGGATCAATCAACGCCAGCGGCGTGCGCTCCCCAATAGCAAAAGCTTCACCCAGATCAGTCTGATACCCCATGCTGGTCACCGCGACATCTGCGACCGGAATCTGCCACGGGCCGACCATCTGATCGCGCGCCGTCATGCCGCCGACACTGCGGTCACCAATCGTGATTAGAAAAGTTTTGTCAGCCACCGCAGGCAAACGCAAAACCCGGTAGGCGGCTTCCGTCAAATCCGTACCAGACCAATCAAGTGCCGGGAGTATTCTGCCGCCGTGAACAACATTGCGGGTCATTTTGGGCGGTTTGCCCAGCAATACCGACAAAGCCATATCGACAGGCGGTATTGCTGATTCCTGATCAGTGACCAACAATTGTTCATCAGCGGTTGCCTCGCCCACGACTGAAAATGGGCAACGCTCGCGCTCACAAATATTTTCAAATAGCCCTAGCGATTCCGGTTTGATAGCCAGTACATAACGTTCCTGTGCTTCGTTACTCCAGATCTGCATCGGCGACATGCTGGATTCCTCGGAAGGAATATCGCGCAAATTGAAACGCCCGCCTCGGCCGGAGTCGTGCACCAATTCCGGAAACGCATTGGATAAACCACCCGCACCGACATCGTGGATGAATAAAATCGGATTGCCTGCACCGGTTCTTTCCAACTGCCAGCAGCGGTCAATCACTTCCTGAGCACGCCGTTCCATTTCCGGATTGCCGCGTTGCACCGAGTCAAAATCCAATGTTTCCCGATTGGTGCCGGTATCCATGCTGGACGCTGCGCCCCCCCCCAATCCAATCAGCATACCCGGCCCACCCAATTGAATCAGTAAAGCGCCCGGCGGAAATTTTTCCTTGCGCACGTGCGCGTCTGAAATCTGCCCGATGCCACCGGCCAGCATGATCGGCTTGTGATAACCGCGCATCTCCCCGGCAACGCGCTCCTCGAAGGTGCGGAAATAGCCCGCCAGATTAGGCCGCCCGAATTCATTATTAAACGCCGCACCGCCAATCGGGCCTTCCAGCATGATCTGCAACGCAGAAGCAATGCGCCCCGGTTTGCCATAAGTTGACTGGCCATCGGGATTGGAACGATCGTATTCCCACGGTTGCGCATAACCGGGAATATTCAAATTGGACACCGAGAAACCGGACAATCCGGCCTTCGGTTTTGCGCCCCGGCCGGTTGCGCCCTCATCGCGAATTTCTCCGCCGACACCGGTTGCAGCGCCGGGAAAAGGCGAAATGGCAGTCGGGTGATTATGCGTTTCAACCTTCATCAATAAGTGCGTTTGTTCCTGAGCGTAACCATAAACCTGCTGATTACCCGGATAAAAACGCGTGATCTCCGCCCCTTCGATGACACTCGAATTATCGGCATACGCCACAATCGTACCTTGCGGATGCGTTTGATGGGTGTTGCGGATCATCGCAAACAGCGATTTATCTTGCGGTTTTCCATCCACAATCCAATCCGCATTAAAAATTTTATGGCGGCAATGCTCGGAATTCGCCTGGGCAAACATCATCAACTCGACATCGGTCGGATTGCGCGCAGCTTGTGCGAAATGATAGGCCAGATACTCAATTTCATCTGACGACAGCGCCAATCCCATGGCTTGGTTCGCCTGCCGCAGCGCCTCGATACCGCCGCTCATCACATCAATGGTGTTAAGGGGCTTCGGTGCAAAATGCTGAAATAACTTGGCCGCATCATCGAATGAACCAAACACGGCTTCCGTCATTCGGTCATGGATGAGCGGTGCGAGGCGTGCCTTATCCGCTGCAGAAAGTTTTGCATGACATTGAATATAAAACGCGATACCCCGTTCAATACGCTCGACGGCAGCTAATCCGCAGTGGCGCGCAATATCCGTCGCTTTACTCGACCAGGGAGAAATAGTGCCAGGACGCGGCAATACTAAAAAGAACTCGCCGGAATACGGATTATTCTCCTGCGCCAGATCATTGTTGAGTAACTTTCTCAGCGCGCCCAGCTCGTCATCCTGCAGGTTTCGTATTACCGGACAAAAATGCCAGTATTCGGCATGGATCGCGGATACTTGCAGATTCAGTGAGTTAATTTCTTTGAATAATTTTTCCAGACGAAACGGAGAAAGCGCACGTCCACCACAAAATTGAAGCATCAGAGGAAATAAGCGATTATTTAAAGATTGCAATTTTACACGAGAAGATGTACTTATCGTGGATCATCCAGCGATACTGAAAATTATGACGATTGCCGATCCGGTATTTCTAACCGCCGAAATACGTGAAATTGAACATCAGGCCGCCATGCTGCCGAAACCACCCCGTTTGATGGAAAAAGCAGGCTTGGCCGCTGCGCAAATCATCCGTGACCAATTGCACAAGAACCCCAACCATCACGTCTTGGTGCTCGCCGGACCGGGTAATAACGGCGGCGATGCCTTTGTTGTGGCACGTTATCTGAAAGAATGGGGCAACGCGGTCACCGTAGTATTCACCGGCGACCCTAATCGTATTCCGCCGGATGCCAAACAGGCGATCCAAGCCTGGTTCGACATCGGCGGCGAAATTTCTGCCGACATCCCCGACGGCGATCAAAACTGGGATGCGGTGATTGACGGGCTGTTTGGCATTGGCCTGGATCAATCCAAAAATCGACCAATCGAGGGCAAATACCGGGAATGGGTGGATACCGTCAATCAACTGAATGTACCCATCGTGGCGCTGGATATCCCATCCGGCCTAGGCAGCGATGACGGTTGCATTTATGGCGCGGCAATCCGCGCCACCATCACCGTGACATTTATTGGACTCAAACCGGGTTTGTTCACCAATTTCGGACCCGAATATTGCGGCACCGTTCTGCTGCGCGAGTTGGATATCCAGTTCGCTTCACCATCCGCACCACACATCTGGCTGCTCAATCAAAAACTCGCGCAATCGCTACTACCACCGCCCCGCTCTGCCAATAGCCACAAAGGTTCTTTCGGCAGCGTTGCAATCCTCGGCGGTTCCACCGGCATGGTCGGCGCGGCGTTGCTGGCAGGACGAGCAGCATTACATCTGGGTACAGGACGTGTCTATTTGGGTTTGCTGGCACAGGCCGCACCGCCTGTCGATTTCTCGCAACCGGAACTCATGCTGCGCTCCCCATCCGAGCTGTTTACGTTAAAACCTTTGAATTGTCTCGTGGTTGGTCCGGGTCTCGGCAATACAACGGAAGCTTTGTCCTGGCTCGAGAATGCACTGAATAGCGAATTGACGTTGGTGCTCGATGCCGATGCGCTAAACCTGATCGCGCAGTACCCTCACTTGGCCAAAAAACTCAGCCAGCGTAACGCTTCTACCCTCTTGACGCCACACCCCGTCGAAGCAGCTCGTCTTTTGAACACCGATACCGCCACCGTGCAAAACGACCGCATGAATGCCGTTTATCAAATCGCGCAACAGTTCAGTTGTTACGTAGTATTGAAAGGTGCTGGCAGCATTTGTTGTTTCCCGGACGGAAAGCGTTACCTGAACACCAGCGGCAATCCCGGACTCAGCACCGCAGGTACCGGCGATGTGTTAGCGGGAATGATCGGCGCACTACTCGCTCAAGGCTTGAATCCGGATCAGGCGCTATTGCTAGCGATCTACCTGCATGGTGCGGCGGCCGATAGCCTACTGCAACGTAATCATGGTCCACTGGGAATGACTGCATCGGAAATTATCACTGCTGCACGTACTTTGCTCAATGATTGGGTTTATCAGAAGATCAAACCGTCGTAACCGTGAAATAACCATTTCCTAGACAAATAGGCAGGGAAATGTATACTTACAACCAGATTTAAGGTGGGAGTCAGTCCAATGATCAATAAACTAGCAAGAAGAAATTTATATTTAATTTCATCTATCCTCAGTCTCTTACTGATCCCAACAACACAATTATTTGCGCAGGAATACCCTACTGGTTTTTCAGGAGAGCTACACCCTTTATATTTTCCAGGTGGTGGCCTGTATATACCGCGCATCGATACTTTCAACCAGCCAGGGCTATACCAAAATGCAATACTGCAATTCGATCCGGCTATCGATGCATGGCGATTGGACAGGGTGGTTACCGTTCCGATAATTGATGACCGCATTAAACAAGTTGAAGTGATTGTCACAGAGTCTCTACCAGCCCAGGTTTACCTTCAAATGAGCGGTCGATTTGCTTTTTCATGTGGTGACGACCGTTACATTGACCGTTACATTATTAGCGAGAGACGAACTAAAGAGCATCGTAGCGAACCAACTAACGTGAAACTCGAAGTAACCGTGACCTTCCAGGATCTCCATGATCGTTTTGTGAATGAAACACCTTGCACGCTTGAAGATAACTTATCTTTCATTATCCATCCGTTGAAAGTCTATGGTTTGGCTGCAGGAACCTATGAATACGTTATCAATGGCACACATACCGGATCATTTGAATTAAAGAATGACAACATTCTGCCTTCCTCTTTGATGAAAACTCCCGCCTCAAATTGATAATTTCCGGTTAAATAACTAAAACCGAACTAGATTCCATCACTACGCCACAACTGCGTGGCACCCCGCACGCCGGAACTGTCGCCATGAACGTTTTTCAGAATCGGGGTAATAAACTCATCATTAAAAACATATCCCGTCCTTCAGAATAGAGTCTCTCCACGTTGGAAAGTCCACCACCCAACACGATGACATCCGGATCAAGGATATTTACCACCATTGCCATGGCGCGGCCAAAGCGATCAAAAGAACGTTGCATTGCAGCCTCCGCTAAAGCATCGCCTTGTGCTGCCAGCGCCACGATATCACTGGCTAGAATGCACTGTCCCCACCGTGACGATGAAAATAAGCGGCTAGTCCGGACCCGGAAATCAGTGTTTCAACATAGTCTTTTTGGCCACAGTAACAATCCAGCCCATCCAGCTCCAGAATATTATGGCCCCACTCACCGCCAAGATGTTGCTGGCCTTGATGCAATGTGTAATTAACGTGTAGGACGGATAAGCGTAGCGCCATCCGTCCTACCTTGCTGTGCTGTGCTGCTCCACATTTCGGTTTGAATTAATGCAAGAAACATATTCGTTCCTTCGCATGAACCGCCCTCAAACCCACTCTTTGTTAAACATAGCTGAAAGCAGCGCTTGTCAGGCTGACATCGGAAGAAACATTCTGCAAGATGCCAATAATCTCGGCTCGCTCCGCAATGCCAGGATCATAAATCAGAGCAGCTTCGAAAACGCCCGAACTGACAGTGTAAATATCCAAGCTGTATAACACTTGTGAGCCGTGCAATCGGATCACATCTTCGCTGGCGTTGAAGTCTTTAATCAACGCATAATCTGAATCACCGGTGGTCAGAGGATTACCATCGCTGTAGTAAACTCGGCTGGCGTTGCCAAGCACAAATGTGTCGCCACCCAAGCCACCGCGCAGGGTATCCACTTCACCAGCGCCAAAACCAACACCACTGCCGGCAGTCGAGGACTCAATACCGGTCAACGTGTCGTTACCTGCACCACCGGCAAGCACGTCATTGCCAAAGCTGCCAACCAAGCTATCAGACCCTACATAACCCGACAGGTTGTCATTGCCTGCGCCACCATTGGCGACATCGTTGCCATCACTCCCGCTGATCGTGTCGTCACCCGCTTCGCCGAGCAGTATGTCATTACCGACTCCGCCTCTGAGTGAATCATCACCGTCTCCACCATTGAGCCGGTCAGCACCATTCCCGCCCAACAGATTGTCGTTACCTGCCTGTCCAAGTAAGCGATCTTGACCTATGCCACCATTGAGGGTGTCATTGCCCGCGCCGCCCAGGAGGATGTCGTCTCCACCAGCGCCCGCGACCTCGTCATCACCATCATCCGCACTGACGAGATCGTTGCCAAGTCCGGCGGAAATAGTGTCTGCCCCGGCGAGTCCTTGAATCGTATCCGAGCCGGCCAGCCCTCTGATAATATCCGACCCGCTTGTACCGGTAAGATCATCATCCCCAGCAGTGCCAACAATATCTTCCTGAGGACCAACGCCTTCTACAAACCTATCGGAGAAATCGGATTTGCCATAATTCTAGATCTTGAGATTGTCGGTAATGCCAACCACCGAATCATAAAAACCCGTTCGATCCGGAAATGGATTTGGAACAGTGCCCACGTATAAATAAGGATCGAAGCTCCCTGTCGGCAAAACCGGACTGCCAGAAGCAACCTTTACGCCATCGACATACATTCTCATGGTATCAGAGGTCGAATCTATGCCATTGCTATCCCACACATAGGCCATATGATAGGTTGTGCCATCAACAAAATCCAAACTGCCTCCCGGTGCCGCTGAGAAATCCGGTGTCTGTATTGTGATTCCTGGCTGGTTGTCAGCCTTGTTGTCCATAGCGAACCAAAAATATTTGCCATTACTGGACCATCCACTCCAGCCTGCAGCCATCCAAAAGGTGTTGATACTCGGATCCTTAAAATCCCCAGTGAATTCAGAGGCAACTTGAAAGAAATAAGCATGGTCTTCCGTACTGGCGTCATACTTAAACGTAAACCAAAACTCAATGGCGCCTCGCTCCGGCGTTATGGCCATGTCTTGCAGACTGGTTCCAAAAAAATTGCCGCCAACCATACTGTCATAATCATTAGCATCCCGATCAACCCACAAACCATTGCCAAACTTGCCGGGAACAATTTCTGCATAATCCCAGCTATTAATAAAACGATCTGCAAGTTGAACATCCGGACCGACCTCGCTGGGGAGAACATCACCTTCAGCTTCAAATCGATTCCAAAAGACTAAACCGGAAGGCGTTGCACCTTGGATTGCTGCAGAACTGGATAAATTAGCGTTGTTTTTCATATCAAATACTCCTTCAATTTATGATTTTAAACTCTGAATATCGTTATCAATTTAATTAATACATTATTTGTTTAATTGTAAAATAATTTGCTGCAATATCGTTTGATGCAAATCAACAAAGCTCAAGTTTAGACATTCAGGATCAAAGAAGCGGCCATTAAGGCAGAAACAAAGTAGCGATACGAGGCGTAAAAATATTCACAACACTATCCATATTCAAAAATCAAGTGCACCACCGTATCCTACTAAGTGTCATTAACTAACTGGATCACAGAGGTGCAACATGGCAAGACACTATTTCCACCTGGATAAAACAGAAAGAACCCTAATCAAAGACTGGAAAAATCGAGGGTATCACTGAGAGAAATTGGACGTCGCCTGAATCGTTCGCATACGACAATCAGCCGGGAACTTAGGCGCAATCTGTGGTGCGGCCGGCATTATTACATCAGGGGCGCCCAGGAGATTTATGAGCGTCGATAAAACGACGCGCTCAGCAGTACCGTTTGAAAACGAAATCAATAAGACGCTTCGTGCATCAAAAGTTAGCTATCGGATGGACACCTGAATTAATTGCTGGCCGATTAAAAGTGTCTGGTTCTGAGGAATACATATGCCATGAATCAATTTATCAATACATCTACATTCAGGCACGAGTGCTTGACCAGGAAGCCTAAAAAAGACGTACCAAGAATCCTTATCGCGGTACTGCTGAACGTATTAAAAACCGGGTATCTATAGCGTTTCGGCCAGTGCAGGTCGACAAACGTGAAATAGTTGGGCGCTGGGAAAGTGATTTTGTGGTCGGAGGTGACAGGAAATCTGGATTGAACGTCATAATAGAGCGAACTGCTCGCTTGGTGAACCTATCATTGATGAAGAATAAAACCGCAAGGGAAACAAAATCAGCAGTTATTCGTCGATTATCGAATCATCCTGATGAGCTGGTCAAGAGCATTACGCTGGGAGAAAGGTTCTGTTGAGCAAGTAAACGGTCTTATTAGACGCTATTTGCCTAAAGGCACTAATTTTAACAATATCACTGCTGCCGAAATTAATCGTATTGAAAAACGACTCAACAATCGGCCCAGAAAATGTTTAAATTACAAAACACCCTATGAGATGTTTAGGCTAGCGCGTGGTGCACTTGCAGGTTGAATGTGGCGCTCAATCATTATTTTGTGTTCCGTTGTGCTTAATGATCAAGCTTTCTGACTAAAAAATCGCGTTGCGTTCTACCGTCAGTTGCCCGATGACACGGTGTAAATCGTCTGTGGTTTGTCCGTTCTCTTTGCTTGCATTGTTGCTTCTGGAAAACAATTCAGATGACTGTTCAATGAGTTGCCGTTTCCAACTATTGATCTGTGTGGAATGTATCCCATAACGTGCTGCCAGTTGAAGAATAGTTTCGTCTTCCCGCATCGCCGCTAGCGCTATTTTTGCCTTGAATTCACTGGAATATTGTGTGCGTTTCTTGCTCATGATTATGATCCTCTATATTATCCATAACAAGGCTTAACAACCTGTCCAGTTTTTTGGTACTATTTCAGAATTCAACGTAACATCATGTTTTGTAGAAGCTAGGAATCAGAGCAGATTAGTCTAACAGCTGTGCTATTCATATAACTTTATTACTTAATTGTTATTCAAAAATGTCTAAAGTTTTGTAAATTAAATCCGAAATCAAATTTACTTATTATAACTGTTCTAAAAAGGCTGTAAGTTTTGTCTGATATTGTTCTTCGAAGAAGAAGAAACTCTAAGTATGTACAACATTTTCAGCAAAATTTTGTTCTGATTGCCTGTGAAGCATTTGTAAGAGCAGTGTCAATGTTAAATTTTAGTGGAACCTGTTTAAAGGTAAAGATAAATGGCCGATAGAACAGAGCAAGTGCTTGTGAACATACCTCATAAAAGAATAAACAATGCCAAAGTTTTAATCGTTGTAGATAAATATGTCTCTGGTAAGACTCTGAGGAATGTACTCGAAGAATGGAGATATGATGTCATAGGTGTTTGTACTTCAAGTCAAGAAGCTTTAGTAAGAATAAAAAAAGACAAACCCGATCTTATTTTGACTGATGTGGCATTGGATCATTGTGATGTTATCTATTTAGCACAGCAATTAAATTCACATACTGATAATACAAAGGCTCTAGACTAGGAGATACAATCTGTTAGTCTAGTAAGATGTTAAGAAACAGTAAATTAAGCGATTATTACATTAGAAAAATAATTCAATGCTTTTGCATTGATATACCCGCCAGCAAAGCAGCTCTGCTGTTAGGTAAAAATCGTA
>CAMCBD010000042.1 GCA_945872825.1 Nitrosomonas ureae | reverse complement strand
TGGTTTCATCGCCCCGTATCGCAGCCAGCGCTATTTTTGCTTTGAATTCACTGGAATATTGTGTGCGTTTCTTGCTCATGATTATGATCCTCTATAGTGTCCATAACAGAGCTTAACAACCTGTCCAGTTTTGCGGTACCACTTCAGAGAATCATGAGAGTAAATTTACCAGTTTCAAATATTGAATACCCGATCGGGGATGATACGTTAATTCTATCCACCACTGACACAAAGGGTCGCTTGACTTATGTGAATTCAACTTTTGTTGAGGTCAGTGGTTTCACAGAGGAAGAGCTAATAGGAAAGGCACACAATATTGTGCGTCACCCCGATATGCCGCCCGAAGCATTTAGCGATTTATGGAATACGCTGCAAGCAGGTAAGCCTTGGACTGGAATGGTTAAAAATCGCCGTAAGAATGGAGATTACTATTGGGTAATAGGTAATGCCACGCCTTTAGTTGAAAATGGAACTACTGTTGGATACCTATCGATACGTACAAAACCTTCGCGACAACAAATTGAGCAGGTAGCGCCCATATATAGTCAGATTCTTGATGGTAAGGCTAAAAACCTTAAGATAGAAAATGGTGGCATTGTTCGGACTGATTTTATTGGTAAAGTTGCTTCATTGTTTCAAATGACATTGGGAAAACGTATTGCTCTTTATTTGTCTTTACCAACATTGTTATTGGTAAGCGCTGCAGTTGCCGGTTGGTTGAGTTTGACTCAAGCGACAGTAACTCCATGGCTCAGTAATTTTATTGCAGCTACCTCGGTCAGTGGTGTTTTGTTAATGTGTGTATGTGGATTTCTTATAAGGCGAAATACGCTAAAACCCTTAAATAAAGCTATCGATATAGCAAACACACTCGCTGCCGGGGATTTGCGAACTAAATTTACAAACGAGTATTCCGATGAGTTCGGAGTTTTGATTAAATCACTTGCTCAGATGAGTATTAATCTAAGAGCAACGGTTTCTGATGTTCGCAATGGTGCTGAAGCAGTGCGTCAGGCATCCAGTGAGATAGCCAGCGGCAATCTGGATTTATCACAGCGGACAGAAGAACAAGCCTCATCACTTGAAGAAACCGCATCCAGTATGGAGGAGTTGACTGCCACAGTAAAACAAAATGCTGATAATGCAAGGCAAGCGGATCAACTCTCAACAGATGCAAGTAATATTGCGATGAAGGGAGGTGATATGATGAAAAACGTTGTTAGCACTATGTCTTCGATCAGTGATAGCTCAAATAAAATCGCAAACATCATTAGTGTCATTGATAGCATTGCTTTTCAAACTAATATACTGGCATTAAATGCTGCTGTAGAAGCTGCTCGAGCTGGAGAGCAGGGTCGAGGATTCGCCGTTGTTGCGACCGAAGTGCGAAATCTTGCTCAACGAAGTGCAGCCGCTGCTAAAGAAATTAAAACCTTGATTGATGATTCAGTAGAAAAAGTTGAAAATGGAACCAAATTGGTAAGCGAAGCAGGAAAAACGATGGGAGAGATAGTTACTTCAATTAAACATGTTGCTGAGATTATGTCAGAAATTACAGCTGCGTCTCAAGAACAGAGCTCTGGTATTGAGCAAGTCAATCAAGCAGTCGTTCAAATGGATGATGTAACGCAGCAAAATGCTGCTCTGGTAGAAGAAGCGGCAGCATCTGCAGAATCACTGGAAAATCAAGCCAAGGATTTGGCAGGTGCAATTTCAATCTTTAAGGTAGGTCAACAGCCTACTGCTGGAAACACAGCAAGAACTCATAAGTCATCGATCACTAGAACATCCAATCCAACGAAAAATAATTTAATATCTATGGAAAGGAATCAGCATCGGACTACGAATAAGAAAATTGTTAATGGTAGAAATGAAGACTGGAATGAATTCTAGTATTGGTTCTTGAACAAGTTTGAAGTTTCTTAAGAAATCGCTGATTGAATCGTGATATCAGGGTGTGCAGAATACAAGATAAGAGGCTTAATCGGCTGTTGTCTTATACAATATTTTGACACCTCCTGGTTAAGCAATCAGCGATTTGATTCTTGACCTGCAAAATCAATTCTAGTTACACCATTAGAATACCTATAATCAGAGCAAGCAGCCTTCGAGAGATTCCTGAGAATCAATAATAATCATCATAGAAAGCTATGTCTCTTTCAATAAAACAACAAATTAATCTCACCCTGAAAAAGCATCTTATTAACAGATGGGCGGATATTTGTTGCATGTTGCTGCTAGCCTTGGCATATGCTGTACTGGCAAAAATAATTATTGATAATTTTGCTGTTCATGGAAACTTCTCTCCTATCTGGCCGCCCAGTGGATTAGCTCTGGCAGCTCTTCTTATCGGAGGTTATAGACTATGGCCAGGTATTGCAATGGGAGTATTTATTGCAAACTACCTCGCAGGTAAGTCAATAGAAGCAAATCTAATTTTTGTTATTGGTAATACATGTGAACCCCTTATAGCTGTTTGGTTTCTTAGTTGGAAACTTAAGGATAGGAGTCGTCAACATATAGCTAATCTTGAACACCCTGTTGATTATTTACGGCTTGGGTTAGCAGCAATTCTCTCCATTTCAATAGGTACTATCATAAGCATCATTGGGTTGTTTCTGATCAATGAGTTAAGTCAAAAAATATTAACTTTCAGCATGCTACTTTGGTGGATAGCTAACCTGCTAGGTATTGTGATTTCACACCTTTTCTTTTGACATGGAAAGAACTACCGGAAGGGTGGTTCGAGGGTTACCGTGCATTTGAAACCATAGCATTTATCAGTTTGACCTTTCTGGCTGGACAAATAGTTTTTCTCGAGTGGTTTCATCAGGAATTGGGCTTCATTGCCCGTGGTTACTGGATAATTGTTTTTGTGACTTGGGGGGCTATTCGGTTTGGTCGTCACGGCATCACATTCGTTGTTACCATGACATTTATACAAGCCATGGTAGGTGCAGCACATGGAATCGGTTTCTTTGGAAGAGATCTGCAAGAATCTGGATTGATAAATATGCAGCTCGCATTTTTGGTCATATCAGTCATCGGTTTACTACTGACGCTGGTCATCCATGAGCTAAGGAAATCCCAAGCGGATATGAAATTGGCATCCATAGTCTATCAAAGTAGTAGTGAAGCGATGATGGTAACCGATGCAAATAAATCCATCATCAGTGTCAATCCAGCTTTTACAGAAGTGACAGGTTTTCAGTCTGATGAAATCATTGGGAAAACCCCTAGAATTCTTAGCGCTGGTCTTCATAGCAAAGAATTTTATCAGGCCATGTGGCGAGAGATTAGTGCTACAGGGAAATGGCAGGGGGAAATACATAATCGCCGCAAGAGCGGTGAATTATTTACGGAATTACTGAGTATCAATACAATTTATGGTCCGGGTGGTGCTATTCAAGGTTGGGTCGGATTATTTGTTGATATCTCGGAAAAAAGGAAAAAAGAGGAATTGATTTGGAAACAGGCTAACTATGATCTATTAACAGAATTACCCAATCGACGGATGATTCATGATCGATTAAACGAAGAAATAATGAAATGTCAGCGTGATAATAGGCAACTTGCATTAATGCTTATTAATCTTGATCGTTTCAGAGAGGTTAATGACACTCTTGGTCATCAGTATGGTGATCAACTGCTAATAGAAGTTACTCGGAGATTGATTACATTCTCGCAAGAGAAAGGGATTCTAGGACGATTAGGTAGTGATGAATTTGCATTTATTCTTAGTAACCCGAATGAAATTAACCGTGTAGGCTTTTGTGTTAATTCCATTTTAGAACAACTGGCAATTCCATATCATTTGGGAAATGAAATTACCTACCTCACAGCGAGTATAGGATTAGCTCTTTATCCAGAAGATGCGAATGATGTGACCACCCTGCTTAAATGTGCAGATCAAGCAATGTATACCGCCAAACGTGAAGGGAGGAACTGCTTTTATTATTACACATCGAGTATGCAGGAAGCTGCCATTGCTCGAATGCGACTGGCAAATGATTTGCGATATGCCGTGCGAAAGAAAGAATTAATAGTGCACTACCAACCCATAATAGATTTATCAACCGGTAGTATCCATAAAGCAGAAGCTCTGATTCGCTGGCAACACCCCAGAATAGGGATGATTAGTCCGGACAAATTTATTCCTATTGCTGAAGAAACAGGCTTGATTATAGAAATTGGGGAATGGGTATTTCATCAGGCAGCTGCTCAAGTAGCGCTTTTCCGCGCAAACTACAACCCGAAATTCCAGATCAGTATTAATAAATCCCCCTTGCAATTTAAAATGGGCTCCAATAAGTGTCATTTGTGGTTTGAACACCTAAAGCAGCTCGGTTTGCCAGGAGAAAGCATAGTAATTGAAATTACTGAGAGCTCACTGATGGAGTCAAAAGATAATATTTGCAATTATCTGCTTATGCTTAGGGATAATGGAATGCAAGTTGCCCTTGATGATTTTGGAACAGGTTATTCATCGCTAGCCTATCTCAAGAAATTCGATATTGATTACATCAAAATTGACAAGTCTTTTGTACAGAATCTGAACTCTGATTCAGATGACCTAATACTATGTGAGGCAATGATTGTGATGGCCCACAAACTTGGCCTGATGGTAATCGCAGAGGGTATAGAAACATGGGATCAGTTTGAATTACTAAAGAAATTTGGATGTAATTATGGACAAGGGTATCTATTCTCAAAACCAATTCCTGCTGACGAATTTAGTAAATTTTTTGAAAAGGATAATATCTTTTTTCCCAAAAAAGAAAAATTTCTTTTAAATTGACAATTTGATCATCTGATATGGCGAATCTTCTTCTATATCAGACGCCGTGATTTAAGTTACGCTACGTATTTCCCGAACAATCGCCTTCGCCAGTTCGCTGATGCCGGGCTGTACGACCTGCTGAGGCTCAGCCAAATCCCGGATAATTTCTCCTTGCCGCTGACAGGCAACCCCACCATAGCTCAGAAAAGTCGTTAATACTTTTTCATGCCCAAGATTTTGGCTCCAGGCTTTGAATTGTTCCGGCGTTTTGCAGACTTCTTCGCCAAGCCGGACAAGGGTATTTCTAAAACTGTGCGGGTTGAAATACGGTAAACCAGCATCGATAAAAGCCTTGCGGAATATTGTGCGTATCGGTGTGGCATTGCTCCAGTGTTTACGGTCAAGACCATCGGTCTCAAACTGCATGGATGAACCCAATGCAACACGGGTTGCAGGGAATAGCGAATCATCATTGCCCCATAACCTTTCTTCCCGCAGATATGTGATCCATTCCACCACGATCATGCGAACCTCATCACCAACAGGGAAGAAAAATGTATTGAATGTTTTGCTGAATTTCGTGTTAACTTCGCGCGCATCCTGATTGACGCAGTTTCCGATCAAATCAACGTGTTTTAGCTTCATCGAAGCGGTTGCGCTATCTCGTGCCCCGGTCAGCAATGTAAATGCAATCAATGCACGATTTCGTTTTTCAATATCTGTTTGATGCGGCATTGTATTGATGACATGCTTGATCTGTTCCAGTGTTGGCGCTTTTTGTTCCCGCTGTGTTGTGGCAATACGGGTATCTTTGTCGGATAGATTGAAATACTCCGCATCGGAATATTGTAGGCGTGACTTGTAACCGGGTTGCCATGCAAGCCATTGGAAGAACCGTTTGAGTTGCGTCAGTGTGGCGTGTAAGGTTGCTTTGCTTAACTTCTGACCGGATTGTTGTCCTTTTTGTTCAGCTAAGTGTTTCTTGAATGCAATCGCCTGTTCATAGTGAAATGCCTTGAAGTCTTTGTGTTTGGTATGGGCCTCAAATCGCGCCAGTGCCTTTGCAGCAGCATCCACGGTTGCTTCGCTATTACGCACTGCCTCTTTCAAATAAGCAAAATATTTACGTTTGATTCGTTCATTGTCTGCATTGTATTTGGTCATGTTTTACTACTCTCTTTTCAAGTCACTGTTAACGCTGGGTTGATTGCTCTCAATTATGTGTCGCAGTGCTTGCGGTAGCGTGATGGTTATTTCCCCGCTTACTTGTTCCAGTTTCGACAAACTGACACGCTGGTTCATGATCTTGTCGCAATCCGGGCAAATGGCTTCAAGGTTCCCGATTTTCTCCGTGATAATCCGGTAATCGGCCATACCGCCAGTGGGCTTCTTGGGTGCGTGGCAACGGACGCAATAAATTTCACCCGATTTGCATTTCTGTTTATTTTTCGTTCGTCTTGCTTGGTGAAACGCAACAAGATCGCTGCCTAGAATCAGCATCAGACGTTTATCATTAAGGGCAGGCAATCCAGATTTTATCCAAGCGCGCACAGTGCCTTTGAACACGCCGTACAAACTGGAAACTTCTTCTACCGTATAGTTACGATGTATTTTTGCGAGATTTGGGTTATGCAGGCGTTTTTTCATGATTAATTTAGCCTGATTAGTTATGCGCCGCGACTGGCGTGGGCATAGGCATGGCTGCTATCCGAAGTGTTGCTGACACTTTTCTCACTTGGTTGGGTAGAAACCGATGAAACCGGCGAAACCGATTCCACAACTTCCACCTGCCATGCTTCTGCCGAGCGGCTGCCACTAGCGCGGACAAAACGCCGTCCATCGACGATGCGACCCGCATGCCGTCTGATCCACCAACCCAATTTACGTCGATTTATTTCACCGCGTTCGTCGGCAATGTCGTGAAGCGCCTCAAGCAGTTCGGCGTTTGCATCGTTGAATGGCAGCGCCTGCTTGACCGCATCGCGCACCATGGCAGGAGTCTTGCCGAATACAGAAAACCAGGCGGTCAGCAGTCGCGCCAGTGTTTCTCGGTCAGGATCATCAAGCATGGCCTCGAACACGGATACAGTAGGATCAGCGCAACCAAGCCACAAAAGCGGCTGGCGGCAAAGATCAGACCAGTCGCCATAGCCCGCGAGCGATTTGCAGATAGTTTTCGGCTTGTCAGCTACAATCCATGCACGCACGATGGTCAATGTTGCCGAAACATAGCGGCCCCGTTCGCGCAACACATCACGCACCAGATCGGGGCGCGTGAAACTACGTGCCGCAGGCGTTTCGCAGCCGGGATCAAGGCGGATGGATAGGCAGCGCCGGGTCATATCCTGAATTGGCCCCACGTTGTTGCCGCTCGATAGAAACAAGGCGCGTGTGCTGACGGTGGCGGTTTTAGAAACGCCTAAGATGCGTCCGCTCATGAATTCCGAAGTCAGCACAGTACACAGGCTTTTATGCGCCACCAGATCGCTGGTGAGATTGTCGAACTCGACCACAGCCGGAGCACGCAGCAATTCCGCGAGCAGCAATTTTCTACATTCCTCGTCATCGGCGGGAAACGTAGTCGGCGTGCCGCGCTGCGGTGTGGCAAAGGCGGTGATCAATTCGCACAGATACGACTTGCCAGAACCAACCATATGCGCCCGTACATGGATCATCGGCGCGTGGATAAGACTAGGCCGGATGGTGGCAGCAAGCATCGCCCCCAAGGCGGCAGCCAGATCGGATTCGCTGGCAAAGCTAAACTCCATCAGCAAATCTTTCAACAATGCCAGTGCGGCTTCGGCCTGAGCTTGGGTCGGTTTGTCAGGGACAGAAAACTCCCGCGCATCGAACACACCAAACATCCCAGTGGCTGCATCATACCCCGCTGCTGTCATCAGGCTGCCATCAGGTCGCAAGTAGGGTTGACGCGCCAAACCGTTCAATACCGGCAGATGCGGATAACTGGTCGCATCAAATAGCACCGAGGCATGGCGGGCTGGCGGGTCGGCACGTACCCAATCCTCGGAGCGGCCATCGAAGCGCTCCCACGTCGCAACACCCGCCAATGCACGCACGAGGGCTGGCAGGGTTATTTCCTGAACGCGTGTTTCGCGTGTGCCGGGATCTGTGACCACGGTTACAATCAGCCCGCCGCGTTGGTAGTGTCGGCGTGACTGCGCCAGCTCGTGCTCGGCGGCATCCACCACACGATTCATTTCACCCGCCATGATGCGAATAGTCGGCTTCATGCGTGCCGCACTGACCTCGATGTCGAGCGTCCTCAGTAGATCACGGACATGCCGGTCAGCACAGTGGCCATGCAGACATTTGAATCCACCGATAGGCCAGAGGTCGTCCGGCTCAAAATAGGCTGTACCGCTATCAACTTCCCCGGTATGCTCTTTTACCCAGGGACAGGTGATGTTGTGCTTACCCTCGCCAAGCGGAGCCTTGTAAAGGCCACGATTCCGCAGTTCGACCAGAACGGCATTCTCATCAGGGCGCGCAATCCACACCGGATCGCCGTCGGAAGGCCGTTCCTGCGACGTGCGGGTACTCTGCCGTCTGGGCCGCGTGGCCTGTATCATCTCCAACTGAAGACCGTCGACCAGCTCTTCGATCGAATAACGCAATTCAGGCGACCATACCACCATTTTGTACACAAACAGCGGCGAGTGCTTGCCATTCACCGCCACTGGTAGCCTTGCCAAGCGCGCCCGCGGGCCATTTGCACCGGGGTCGCACAAACCGGCAGCAACAATGGCATTCATTAATTTGTCGGTGACTAGGCCATCGGTCAGTGGCTCGCGCAGCAGATAGCCAGCTTGATGGTTGCCCGGTGAAGTCTCCAGCATCCACGATGGCGGCAATGTCAGCCGTTCCGTGGCGACCTTACTGCCCACATCATCCAGCATCACCGAATGCAGCGCGTGAAAGCGCGCCTTCTGCCGCCGATAATGGCCCGCTTCATCGGGCTTGAATACCGCCAGACTGAAATAGTTGTTGGAATCGCCCGGTAGATTCTCTGTCAGATCGGTATTGCCCAGCCACGGGCTGCCAAACCAGAGTTTGCCGGGTACACTCGTGGGATTTCCTGAGAAACTAACCACGACCGGTCGCATATCGGCCAGATTGTCACCGAACACAGTACGGAGAAATTCGCCATTGCTGACCAAATCGGTTTCGCCGGTTTTATCGGTTTTCATCGGGCTGAGTGGAAAAACTGTCTTGGGAGCATTCATAAACGCCCCCTAAATTACTTTCTTGCGAGCGGTTTCCAGTTTCACCACTAACGCGCGGATTTCATCGTCGGTCTTTCCGGCAATGCGTGCCGCGTTGATCGCTTCAATTTCACAAGAAGGCCAGCCAACGGCACGCAAGCCAATCTGTACAGGATGTGTGAATAACCCCTGTTGAATGTCTTGATAATGAGCGCTGCGCGATCTTCCTCGCTCTTTTAAAACAACTGGAAGTCTAAGGATGGTATTTGTCATTTCTGAACCTCTCTGATTGGTAGTGGATAATTCTAGAGGGAGCGTAACTGTGCGATTTGGGCGACAAAATACCCCAATGACAATAGAGAAAGTTATTTCAATATTAATAAGATCATTGGGTTATGAGCTTGTTGTGTAAATAAGACAGTGTTGCTGTGTTGCAGATCTAAGCGCGAAGAGAGGCTAAAAGCGGGGGTTGGGAGCTACTGAAATTGTGCGAAAAAATTCCGCCCAGCTATTTTACGATTTCATGTTTTTTCTGATAGTTTCAGCACTGCGGCCATTTGCAATTTCCATCTTGGCAATCTGCTGTGAATACCAAATATCAGACATATTGGAGCGTTTCTTTTTTAGTTTCCGGAATTCCTTTTGCCAGCTTTCATACATGGCTGAGGTATCCAGTTTGCGCGCCTCGCGTTTGGCGTTGCTTGGTGTGTAACGGTTATCTGCCGTGGTCACAGTATCCGCCAGTTGCCGAATCATGGCATCATCAAGCGAGTATGTGCCATCGTGATATTCGATTAACTCGACTAGCGGTAATCTATTGTTACCAGCTATCAAAGACAAAACACCATCGGCTTCCACGCCAAGTATTTGGCTGCGCTTAATCCCCTTAGCGATACCGATGTTTCTGAAACTGGAATTGTCCGTTAGTTGATTGCTACGCCGCAATCCAAGGCAGGTCGCAATAAATTCACACACAAAATCAGTCGTGCATTGCCACTGGTTCAATTTTTCGAAGGAAACAGGCACGCGGCTAATGTCACTTCGCTTATCGCAGGATATAAAAGCGCGTGCAGCCGAATTTTCTTTAGCCGGGATGATATGTACCGGCATGACACAATCACGTTCACACCCTGGGCATATTACGCTAGAAGCCGGTTTTGTTTTGGTAAGCAATCCTTGAGTTTTCATGGCGGCAACGGCTGCCATAGACCATTGAGTCAGATCTTCATCGTTGACTAGAACTGCGTTACCTTGACTGGCACCCACACGCTCCAATAGCTCAATCAGTGCGGCTTTTGGTGTCATGCTTCAGCGATTTTTATTTCTTGTGTCAGTTCTTTAGGCTCAATCCCGGAGGCTTCCAACATATCGCGCAGTTTTAAGCCCACCTCGTCATATTTCAGCGAACATGAATTGGGATACGTAATGTAAAATTTCACCATTTTCGCTGGTTTGTCGGCATCTACTATAACCGAAACTGCAAGTTCAACTTGAGTGATGTTGTACATACTCATCGGTAAAGTTTTACTAATCTGATCGAGTAAGGTGTACACGGCATCAGGTTTCTGAGTCGTATCTGCTTCCAGTGTAATGCGGTCGCCTTTCTTGATCCGTGATGAAAGCCGTAATTTTTTTACGATCACTTTTTCAATGCCGCTGCCCGGAGTAAAAGTAAAATCAAAGCTTTTCTGCAATAGCGGGGCAAGATCATAGACTCGTGTATCTTTCGGGTCTGGTGGCAATTTGTCGAGTTTCAGGATTGCTTCGGCGAACATACCTTGCAACGGTTCTATGGCTTTGTAAGAACCACGAAAGTTCAGATCGATTGATCCTTCGCTTTGTGAATATACATAAATGACTTCAAAAGCTGGATTATGAGGGCGGCAGTCAAATTCGCCATTTACCCATTCAATACTTTGCTGAGAATAATCTTCAGGATAAGCAAAGAAATAATCCAACTCACCACGGCGATAAGGCTCCACAACACAATTCTTGCCGCGCCCTTCCGTGTGATGAAAATAATTACTAATGAGTTTGGCTAATTGCTTAATGCTAACATCATCCACAGCAGCCTGTTCTTGCGGCAAATTCTTGCGTTTTCGCCAATGGGGCAATGTGTCTGCATGATAGAAGCGAGTAGCTCCTTTCCAGCAAGTATTGTGATCCTGGAAGGTAATCATTGCTCGCTGGTAATGATTAGGCAAAGCGGATAATTTTTCTACAAATACTGCAAAATCATTGTCATTGAATTGAAATCCGGCTTCATCAATGATTGCCGTAAAACCCTTTTCACAACTCATATCAAAAATTTCTAGAAACACGGTATCCATTGCATTACGTTGATTGTCCGGCAACAGCAGCCAAGCCTCAAATAAAGCCGCCGGATTTCCTTCCTTCATGGTGATGAAATCCAAATCTTTGAACAGTTTTTGTTCATGAAAGTATCGGACGAGTAAAGCATTTGGCATTTGCCGGAAGAAATTCTTGGTTGAGTAGTGCCGTGCCATGCGTTAGCTCCTTGGGTAAGGTAGAATCAAGTGTTAGGATTATGATGGACTTAACCGAACATTACGGCACATTAGCACTATAATCGGAATTTGAAGGCGAGCAATGGCTTCTCCTTAGTAGTCATGCTCCTTTTTCGTATCGAACCGGGTCTAAAAGAGACGGCATATTTTAGGTTATCGACAATACCAATCACCTGACAGATTCAAGAACTTACCTCAACAGCTAATGTTTAGCAGCGGTTTCTGCTCGACGAATAATGCGACAGAACAGCCCCCTGAGTTTAAAGTGCAGCAGATTGTAGTGATGAATGAGGATGTGGTTAAATTTTTAATATGGGGTAAATAGATCAGATGCTTGGACGCCGTATGCAAAAATCACCTGAATCGCTTGATTCGTCACTTTTGCCCTTGAATCAGTGTCTGGCTAAATCACGCAAAACTGATGGGAACATCGTATTGCCTGGGCGAATTGTGTTAAGTCACTGCCAGATTGTTGGTGAAGTGGCGCGCGCGATGATGATGCGCATGCCTGATTGGCTGCGTGCAGAATTGTTTCCAGAGGGAGCTGAATTAATAGCAGCTGCTCACGATATTGGAAAGGTCAGTCCGACTTTTCAAAAGAAAATTTATACCGCGCTTTCTCAAAAAAATGAGGCTGTGCTTTCAGCATTGAAAGCGTTTAATGCTGATGCTGAAAAGTCATGGGGAGGGCATGGCGGCGTAAGTCAGGCAGCGGCGTATGCTCAGAATGTGGGGAAATATATTCCGGAGATTCTGGGGCAGCATCATGGATTTTCGCCAAACTTGACTATTTATCAGGCAGCCAGTGAGGTGTTTGGCGGGCAAGCATGGCAAGCACAACGCATCGAATTATTGATGCAACTCAAACAAGTCTTGGGTACCGATTTCCCCATCGTGAAGGACGCATTACAGGCGCGTGTACTTGCTGGGCTCACCACGGTTTCTGATTGGATTGGTTCCGGATCATTGTTTGAAGACCCTGATGGCGAGTGGCAGTCAAAAATTGAGCAAGCATTAGATGCTGCAGGATTCATACAGCCACAACTAAAATCTGGTTTAAGTTTCTCTGAAGTCTTTGACTTTACACCTAAAGCAGCTCAAATCAAGCTGATTGAGGCAGCCAGTCAACCTGGCGTATATGTGCTCGAGGCCCCGATGGGATTGGGGAAAACCGAAGCTGCACTTTATGCGGCTTATCAATTGCTATGCAAAAAGCTAGCCACAGGCATTTATTTTGCATTACCTACTCAGCTCACTTCCGACAAAATCCACGAGCGGGTAAATACATTCTTAACCCGGATTCTAAATGATGAATCACCTCATAAACAAGCCTTACTCGTCCACGGGAATGCTTGGTTAAAACAGTTTGAAATGGGCGAGGAAGGCAATCCTGGTGGAGCATGGTTTGCTCAGGGTAAGCGCGGAATTCTGGCACCATTTGCGGTAGGTACCATTGATCAGGCTTTAATGGCGGTAATGAACGTCAAACATGGCTTTGTTCGTACCTTCGGCTTGGCGGGCAAAGTGGTGATACTGGACGAAGTACATTCTTATGACAGCTTTACGGGCACGATTTTAGATGCATTGGTTAAGGCGCTACGTCAACTGCACTGCACGGTTATTATCCTGAGCGCAACGCTCACTCAAGAACGACGGGCTAAATTGCTCGGTATCACGCCAATTTCCACTGCATATCCTTTAATCACAGCGCAACCCAATACAGGAGAGCTTGCAGAAGTTTCAGTTGAATTGATTCCCGATGTTTCGGTAGCTATTGTTCACCAACCAGAAGCCAATGCGATTGCAGAGGTTTTGCGCCGGGCTGCGGAAGGTCAACAGGTGTTGTGGATAGAGAACACCGTAAACGAAGCGCAAGCCCTCTACAAAAATCTCGCCGCTCGTGCCAGCGAGATCGGCGTGGCGTGCGGTCTTCTGCACTCGCGTTATACCAAGGCTGATCGTGCCGCCAGAGAAAGTGACTGGGTAATTTATTTTGGTAAAGGTGGCACTGAAACTCGTGCACAGCAAGGGCGAATTCTTGTGGGCACCCAAGTGCTCGAACAATCCCTGGATATTGATGCGGATTTTCTTGTTACCCGTATCGCGCCTACCGACATGCTCCTGCAAAGGTTGGGGCGTTTGTGGCGACATGAAAAGACTCGACGTCCGCAAACAGCCCAGCGTGAGGCCTGGATAATTTCGCCAGATTTGGCAACCGCCATCACCTCCTCTGAGCTCGCCTTTGGGGCAACGGCAAAAGTTTATGCGCCTTATGTGCTTTGTCGTAGCTTGAAAGTTTGGCAGGGTCTCACGCAGGTATGTTTACCCAGTCAGATTCGTGAATTGATAGAAAAGACCTACGCCGTACAAGACGAGAGTGAGCAAATGGCTAGGTATCTGTATCAAGTGGAAATCATGCGAGCCAAACTCGAACGACTGGCACTGCTGGGATTGTCGCAAGGCGGCACAACACAACCCAACCCGAAGAAAAGGCCCAAACTCGCCACAATGAACTGGAATCCACGGAAGTATTTTTGATTCGTTCCTACCAACAGGATCAAAAGAAACAAGGGACCTGGATTACTTTCCTCAATAATGAACGAGAATGGATTCCATATAATGGCCGTTCTTTGTCGCGTAAACAATGGCGCGAAATCAGCGCAATGCTTATGCAAAACACATTAAAGGTTGCCGATCATCTTGCCCCCAAGGCAATCAGCAAAACCCAAATCCAGTGGCTCGGTGATTACTTCTATTTGGGTAAGCCTGAGTATGATGAAAGTGACATGCTGCGAGTGGCATTGGTCGATGAAAGTGGTGCAGTTAAATCACTGGATAATAGCGTGGTTAAAGATAACTACCACATTAACTATGATGCATTGATTGGTTATCAAGCCAATAAAAAATAGGGAACAGAATATGGCCATAGAAAACCGCTTCAATCTGATTGATGAACCCTGGATACCGATTGTGGATGTGGGACAAGTTAGTTTAAGACAATTGTTCAGTCATGCAGAATATCGTGCATTGGGTGGTAATCCGGTGCAAAAAATTGCCCTGACAAAACTTCTATTAGCCATTGCACAAGCTGCGTATACACCCGAAGAAGATGATTGGACAAAATCGGGTGCGAATAGGATGGCGAAAGAATGCTTAAAGTATCTCGATCAATGGCATGATCGGTTTTATTTGTATGGTGAAAGGCCGTTTTTGCAGATGCCAGCCATTAAAGCTGCTGCTGTACAGAATTTTGGTGCGGTACTGGCTGAGGTTTCTACTGGCAATACGACTGTGCTTATTCAGTCACAAGTTGAAAAAAGCTTAACAGATTCTGATAAATCCTTGTTGATTATACAGTTAATGGGATTTGGTTTGGGCGGCAAGAAAACCGATAATTCAGTCGTTCTATCGCCAGGTTATCAAGGTAAGTTTAACGACAAAGGCAAACCCTCTACGGGAAAACCCAGTGCATCCATTGGTTTTTTGGGGTTTCTACATAATTTCTTACAGGGCAACTCTTTACAAGAAACTTTGTGGCTTAATTTATTTACCCGGAAACAAATCTCCGATCTGGCTAAATTTCCTCAAGGAATGGGGATAGCACCTTGGGAACAGATGCCCGCAGGTGAAAGCTGTGCAATTGCAGAATCGTTAAAATCCAGCCTCATGGGGCGATTGGTTCCACTTTCTCGCTTTTGTTTATTGGCAGAAAATGGCTTGCATTACTCCGAAGGAATTGCGCATTTGGCCTATAAGGAAGGGGGTATTGATCCCAGCATATCCGTTGATTCCTCTGCAAAAGACCCGAAAGCTATTTGGTCAGATCCTGAAAAACGTCCCTGGCGATTATTGACAGCATTGTTGAGTTTCTTTTCGCAAACGAGCAATAAAGGGTTTGATTGTTATCAACTGAGATTGAATACGAAGCGTGCCATCCAGCAAATGCCCGTCATTGGTATTTGGTCGGGTGGTCTACGGGTCAGTAGCAATGCGGGCGAGCAATATGTATCAGGTTCCGATGATTTTGTGGAATCGATAATTCAGCTTAGAAGCGGTATGTTGGGTGAGACTTGGTTTGCCAATCTGCAACTTGAAATGGATGAGTTGGAAAAGCTTTCCAAAATCGTTTATGGGGCAACCTTCAATTATTTCAAAAGCCAGAACATGGAAACCAAAGACCAAGCGGCATTGGCCAGTAACCTTTTCTGGCAATTATGTGAGCGGCGCTTTCAGGATTTGGTGAGTGCTTGTGATAACGTAGAGCAAGTCCGTGCCATGAGACCGGCTTTTGCCTGGTTCGTCTACAAAGCTTACGACACCTATTGCTCAAATGACACTGCTCGTCAAATTGATTCCTGGGCAAAGAATCGTCCAAATTTAAGCAATTATCTTAAAAATCCCACTAAGGAGGCGGCATGAATATTGATATGGGGTACACGATGCCAAAGGCAGACGCACCTCGCAGTAAAAGTCTGGCATTTGTGGACTATATCATTAACCGCTGCCAGGCGGATAATGGTTTAAGGGCAGCACTCAAGCGCGCTGATAACCCCGCCACTGAATATCAAAGCTGGGATGTATTGGCAGGCTTCAGAATAGATTTAGAATATGAAAATCAACGCTTACCCTATGCGGCTATTGGTGCTGCCATTGCCCGAACAAAAGCCGAGAGAAATGGTGCTGCCAAAATCGGATTAGCGATTGCGCGTTGTTACGAAGATGGCAATGCCAGCGACCAGGCCAAAGCCAAGTTACGCCGTTTGTTAGCCTGTGATTCCGTGCCCGAAGTCTGTCGCATTTTACGTCCGCTATTTAGCTTGATTGAGGCCAAGAGCAATATTGCTCTGGACTATGCCAGTTTGCTTGATGATTTGCTATGGTTTGGACATGACGAGAGCCAGCTTCGCATTAAGGCACGCTGGGCGCAGGATTTTTACGGCAGATCTGCAGCTGGAGGCAAGGATGAGTGAAGATATATTGGCTTATGCCAGTGTGCTGCGCTTAAGTCGTGCTGACATGAAAATCCTGAACATCAAGGATGCTTATGCTCTGCACAAAGTCGTCTATGGCTTGTTTGAAGATATGCGTACCGATGCTGAGAAACAGACCAGTACTGTCAGTGGCATTGTCTACACGGATAAAGGTGGTGATTTCAATACCCGGCAAATCCTGATGCTGTCCAATCGCAAACCGCATCAAACGCCGCAGTTTGGTGAAGTGAAAACTAAGCCCGTTCATTCAAGTTTTCTGACCCATGAACGCTATGCCTTTGAAGTTACCCTGAACCCTGGCAAACGCGATAAAAAAACGGGCAAAGTCGTGTCGATGCGTGGGCGAGAAGCTGTCGAACAATGGTTTAAGGAGCGTGCGCCGAAATCCTGGGGGTTCAGCGTTAATCCTGAGAACCTGCAAATCGAGAGGATCAGCGTACAAGTCTTCGAAAAGACGGGAAAAACCATTACGCATGGTAGTGCCACGATTAAAGGAGCGCTGACGGTTATCGATCGAGATCGATTTATTCTGAGTTTTATCCAGGGTATAGGACGAGGCCGGGCGTTTGGTTTCGGATTATTACAAATCGTGCCTTTAACCACTATTTAGTTTTTGTTAAACGTTAAATCCCATCCTATTCAATTGAAAGGTAATCATAATGACCATCAATAACCCACTCAAAAATGTACGCATCGAATTTCATATCCTGCAATCCTTCCCTGTTACTTGCCTCAATCGCGACGATGTGGGCGCGCCTAAAACTGCCATGGTGGGTGGAGTGCAACGCGCCCGCGTCAGTTCACAAGCATGGAAGCGCCCAGTGCGTATGGCGATGCACGATTTTGGAGCAAAACTAGGCGTGCGCACCAAGCATGTTGCCAGCACCATTGCACAAGCTTGTGTTGATTCAGGTGCGACCTATGAGCAGGCCAATGCTTGCGGTGAAATGCTCGCCACCTATTTGAGTAAAGACACGTTGCTGTTTTTTACCATGACAGAAGCCAAGGCTTTTGCTGAATACGCTAAAGAAAATGGCTTCGATGCTAAGAAACTTAAAGATAAAGATGCTCACAAAGTGTGTAAAAAGGCTTTAAATCCAGCTGTTGATGGTATCGATATTGCACTCTTTGGTCGTATGGTCGCACAAGCTGCTGAATTGAATGTCGAAGCCGCCGCATCATTTTCCCATGCTATTTCTACCCATAAAGTCAGCAACGAAGTTGAGTTTTTTACTGCGCTGGATGATCTCGCTACTGAGCCTGGTTCCGCACACATGGGCAGCTTGGAATTCAACTCGGCTACTTATTACCGCTATGTGAGTCTGGATCTGGGGCAGTTGTGTCAAACCTTGATAGGGCAGAACTTGCCTGATGCAGTTGAAAATTTCACTAAAGCCCTGTTTGTTGCCGTGCCAACTGCGCGACAAGCCACCCAGTCGGGTGCATCCCCTTGGGAATTTGCCAAGGTGCTGGTGCGAAAAGGTCAGCGCTTGCAAGTGCCATTCGAAACAGCGATCAAAGCTAAAGATGGTGGTTTTATTCAACCCAGCATTGATGCCATGACTGGCTATTTAGCCAAACAAGAAAAGCTGCATGGCAGCCTGTTCGGTAAGCAAGCAGAATATACTTACGGGCAGGATGATAGTTTCAGTATCGACGATTTAATTGCTGCACTCAAGCAACACTCCTTAGGGTGCGTAGCCAAGGATACGGCAGATGAATAGCTTTTATTTATTGTTGTGGTTCGAGGCGCCGTTGCAGTCCTGGGGTTCCGATTCCAAATTCGGGCGACGCGATACGCAAACTTTTCCGACCAAATCTGGGGTTTTGGGTTTGCTGTGTTCAGCGTTGGGTGCTGGCGGTGAGCAGCGGGAATTCCTGGCTGAGTTTGCTGCACTCAATCAAACGGTGATCTCATTTGTACGCGGTAAACAAACAACAGATGGCGGTCTCAAACAAGATCGAGAGCCCTTGCTACGCGATTTTCATATGGTCGGTAGCGGTTATGACAAGCAAGACCCTTGGACAAGCTTGTTGATCCCTAAAACCAGTGAAGGCAAGCCAGCGGTCGGGGGTGGCGCTAAAATGACTTATCGTTACTATCTGCAGGATGCTGCCTTTGCTGTGGTGCTTGAAGTGCCTGCTGATAGAGCCGAAGTCATTGCGCAAGCCGTGCAAAACCCCGCTTGGGATGTTTATCTCGGACGTAAAAATTGCGTGCCAACCGACTTTATCTATCGTGGAATCTTCGATAACGAAACAGTAGCCCTTGAGTGGGCGGGTTCAATTGCAATGGAAAAACAACGTATCGAAGATTTTCGTGTGTTGCACGGTGCGATTGATGAAGGCGGTGCGGATGAAGTTTTTACCATTAATGACGTTCCTGTGCAGTTTGGTCAAGATAAACGCTACCGTGATCGCCAGGTGAGTTTGATTTATGTCCGATGAAACTGCGCCATCAAAGACGTCATCTAACCGTCTGCTTATCAAAGTCACTCGCGATAGCCTGCCGCAGGTCAAAGATAAGTACCCTTTTATCTACCTTGAACGCGGGCGGCTGGAAATCGATGATTCCAGTGTTAAATGGATAGACTGTGAAGCCAACGTCGTGCGTTTGCCTATTGCCACGCTCAATTGCCTATTGTTGGGTCCAGGCACCAGCATTACTCACGAAGCAGTCAAAGTTATCGCCCAATCCAATTGCGGCGTGTGTTGGGTGGGAGAGGATAGTCTGTTGTTCTACGCCAGCGGGCAAACGCCAACAGCGGATACCCGCAACATGCGTGAGCAAATGAAGCTTTCCGCTGATTCGAGAAAATCCGTGGAAGTTGCGCGGCGCATGTTCGCTAAACGTTTCCCCGAAGCAGATTTGGTGGGAAAATCTTTAAAAGAAATGATGGGTATGGAAGGCTACCGTGTTCGTGCCTTATATGAACAAAAGGGGAAAGAGTACGGCGTAGGTTGGAAAGGGCGCAGTTTTACACCCGGCAAATTTGAGCTGGGTGATATTACTAATCAAGTGCTCACAGCTAGCAATGCCGCGCTTTATGGAATTTTGAGTTCTGCTGTGCATAGCATGGGCTACTCGCCTCATATCGGCTTTATTCATTCCGGCAGTCCATTGCCATTTATATACGACTTGGCAGATTTATATAAAGAATTTCTTTGTATTGATTTGGCTTTCTCGCTGACGCTTGAGATGGCCGGATACTACAACAAACATAAAGTATCTGCTGCTTTTCGTCAGCGTGTTATTGAGGTGGATTTGCTGGGTAAGATAGGTCAAGATATTGAATCTATATTAGGAGTAAAAAATGCTCGTCGTGATTGCCAATGACTTACCACCTGCCGTGCGTGGGCGAATGAAACTCTGGTTTATTGAACCACGTCCTAACGTGTTCGTTTCTGGAGTCAAAGATGCCGTCGCAAAAAAAGTAGTGGACTATTTGCACGATCATTGTCCGCTCGAAAGCGGCCTGATGATTTTCAGGCATATTCCAGAAACACCTTGCTATGAAATACGCGGTATTGGTGATACTAAGCGCAATCTTACCGAAATTTCTGGTTTGCAATTAGTGATTGAGAAACAAATACTGACTGAGCCCGTGAGTTAAAAGTTTTAGTATGAAGATGCTGGATTATTAGAACACAACTGGTAGTGTTTTAGTGCCGCTCTTTAACAATTTGTTGGTGTCTTCCCCACGCCTGTGGGGGTGTTTCCCAATCCGTTTGGCTTGAATTTTGTTGGATATAGTCTTCCCCACGCCTGTGGGGGTGTTTCCGGGTATTTATCCGGGGCAGCCTTAGTCACTTCGTCTTCCCCACGCCTGTGGGGGTGTTTCCATCGGATTCGCGCGTTTTAAGACTCAAAAAATGTCTTCCCCACGCCTGTGGGGGTGTTTCTATCAAGGAGTGGCTAATAATCTGGGAAGAGGCGTCTTCCCCACGCCTGTGGGGGTGTTTCAAAACCATATCATACTGCATAGATGCGTTCAGGAAGTTTGTTATACAGCAGAAAATCAAAGCATTCAGAGATAGAGCGAACGGAAAATGCAGTAACTTTTATAAAAACAGAAAAAATCCATTGCATGTCGTCGTTTTCGATTCCGGCCCCGGACAAGCAACGGTGATCATGTGCGGCTTGATCTGCTGCGACCGATTGAAGAGCTCACATCGAATGCGGCAAGTGGCACTTCAGAAACTTTAAGGAAGTATAGTTTAAAGTAATCAGCTCGCTGGCAGAGTTTGTGAGTTGAGGGGCATTGTGGCTTGTTTGCTGTGTGCTCAATATCAAGCCGCTACGGTTTTCAGCGGGATAATTGCCGCTCCGTGCTGAGAAGCAGAAAGTTGTTTTCCCCACCAATTGAACAGCTTTGTACGCTCATCGAACCGTTCACCTCGATCATAGGCGCGTGCGACTTCATTATCGTGAGCATGGTCAAGTGCGAGTTCTACTACATCACGGGCAATTCCATTATCGCGTGCCAAAGTAGAAAATGAACTGCGCCAGCCATGCGGGGAATGTTTTCCTTCCAATCCCAAGGTAACACGATACATTTTCTCAATGGATTCGCGTCCGATATGTTTGTTTCCAGTGGGGGATGGGAATACATAGCCTTTGCTGCCAAAAACTGATTGCCATTGACGCAATTCAGAAACAATTTCAGGGCACAGGGGGATGCGGTGATCAATAAGCCGTGATTTGACTTTCATCTTTGTGCGAGGAATGTTCCAGATGGGTTGATCACTTTCAAGATCAAATTCTTTCCATTCGGCATTGATAATGTTGCCTATCCGTGCAGCGGTAAAAGCACATAAGCGATGCGCCATTCGTACTGAGGGTGATGTTCTCGCCATATCCGCACGGCGCAAAATATCACCCAGCCCAGAAAACTCCAGCAAAGCAGGCATTCTCCCGGTGTCTTTCTTCCGGGGTAGTATTTCACGGGCAGGAAGCGCGGGATTATCGCGGCATAATCCTTTCGCTTGCGCATAACGGAAAACACCGTTCAGATGCTGGAGAATGCGGGTGGCGGTTTCAAGCACATCACGCTTGTGAATATCTTCGATCGCTTTTGCAACAATGGCGGGAGTGATGCTGGCAATAGGAAGTTTGCCGATTGCGGGATAAATATCGCGCTCAAAGGCTCGTGCTGACTTTGTGTAATGTCCGGCACTCCATTCACGTTGTTTCATTTTTAACCATTCCGCAGCGATAGCCTCAAAAGTGTTATCGCTTGCTGCACTGGATTCCGCACGATTGATGCGGCGTTGAGTCACCGGATCTTTATTTTCACGCAAAAGAGATTTGATCTCAGATAACTCTACACGGGCTGCGGCTAAAGAAACGGCGGGATAACCACCAATCGAATAAATCTTCTCTTTGCCATCTATCCGGTACTTGATTCGCCAAGTGGCCCCACCAGCGGGGGTGATAAAAAGGTGCAAACCACCCCCATCCGCAAGCTTCTTACCTCGTTCCGATTGTGTCACAAATGCCTTAACGGCTTTATCCGTAAGCTTTCCACCGATACCCCCAGACATACAAAATTCCCCCATTTAATTTCTATCGATACCCCCAACAATACCCCCATTATGCACGGATTTTATCGGATCGTAAAAAATTTTAATGGATAATTAATATGTGATAATACAAATGAAAACACCGTCTTTTGGACGGTGTTGGATGTTACTGGGGGTATTATTGGTGGAGACGGCGGGAATCGAACCCGCGTCCGCAAGCCCTCTACAGACAGTTCTACATACTTAGCCATATTATTTAATTTAACCTGGCAACTGCCAACTGGCAGGCTGATGACAAGCGAGTCACCTTGCGTTTAGCATTCTGCAAAGTGACCCTGCAGAACACGATCCTCGTTAGTGACTCTGCTGTCTGTTGCCAGACCCGGCGTTGAGGCCCACCAGTGCAGAGGCTAGCCGTATTAAG
>CAMCBD010000041.1 GCA_945872825.1 Nitrosomonas ureae | reverse complement strand
GCAGTTCATCGGGGTGTACGCGCGCATATTCCAGTTTTTTATACAGTACCTCATCGCCAGTACGAAGAAAATCCAGAAATATCTGATCCAGTCTGACCAATCCACTGCGACGGTAGAAATCGGCAATGGTGAAGCCAAAATTAAAATTCGATGAAGTTGTCATTGTTGCTTGTTGAGTGTGCAGCGTGGCATCTATTTTTGTCATAATCAATCATTCAAAATTTTATTATTTATTTGTAACGCCAGTACTTGTCGTTATTATTTCTGATAATACTTGCAGTCATTGTTAGCAATTTGTGCAAATCACTGAATCTTCATCAATGCTTGTGATTTATTTTTTCATACTCAGATAGCCACTTGATAAATTCATCGGGCGGCATGGGTTTTGCAATGAAATAGCCTTGAATCTCATCGCAACCAATCGTTGTGGCCAGCTCATAGTCTGCTTTAATTTCAATTCCTTCTACCACCACATTCAGGCCAAAAGCTTTGCCTAATTTTATACTCGACTCAAGCATTGCACGAGTGGCCGGATCTTCCGCAGCACCATGCGCAAAGATGCGGTCTACTTTGAGTTCCGTAAAGGGCATATGCTTGAGCGTTTCCATAGACGAGTAACCCGTGCCAAAATCATCAATGGCCAATCCAAAACCTTTAAGCCTTATCCGCGTTAAAATATCCAGAGTTTGCGCAAAGTCTTTCCCCAATTTGCTTTCAGTGATTTCCAGGATCACCCGATCAATCGGCACATTACAATCATGCACCGCTTTTTCATAAACTTCAGGTAAATTAAACCGATCCAGGTTCTCCATTGAAACATTGACGGAAACCTTTAAATCCAGCCCTTGCTGTAACCACATATCCAATTGCTGAGCGGCTTTTGTTAAAACACTGCGAGTCAATTCATTAATCAACCCACACCGCTCGATAACTGGGATAAAACTGTCAGGTGGAACATAACCATACTCTGCATGGCGCCAGCGTGCCAGACACTCAGCGCTTGTCACATGTCCGCTGGCAACAGCAACCTCTGGTTGATAGAATAAATCAATATTGTCAGCGGTCAGCGCTTGTTTAATCTCGTCTACATCAAAGATCTGTCTCCGCCGGGACGAGTCACTGTTTCTCAAAGCCGGTGAAGAAAGCTGTTCCAGTATCATTGCCAAAGAACCAACTGTAACCGGTTTAGCCAATATACCAATGACATTCAATCCACGAGCAGTAGCCAAGCGTTCTGTTGCTTTGAGCAAATCAGGATTTACACCTGAAAATAATACAATCTTGCCTCTATAATTTTGATCAGCAATGTTGCGCAGAAACTCAATACCATCCATCCCTGGCATTTCAATGTCACAAATCAGCAGATCAACAGCAGCGACTTGCGCAGACAATACAAATAGGCCTGCTTTGCCATCTTCCGCAACCAACACTTCATTGACACCCAGTTCTCTCAATAAATGACTAACAAATTCCAGCATGAATTTATCATCATCGAGCACCAGCACACGTGTTTGCTTCACTTTATTCATTCGAATAGTAGTTAAAGCCTACTTCAATATCGCTGATCCATTGCACAAGAACCATTCAATTACCAATCTTTCAGTTTTGTTACAATCCACTTTATCTATTGTTATCGCCCATACTCACTTTACTATCCCGTTTTGGAACCAACCATTTTAATAGCGTATTGACTAATAATTCGGGATTAATTGGCTTAGTTAAAAAGTCATTCATACCAACACTGCGGCACAAATCCTTATATTGATGATCTGCATTGGCTGTTACCGCTATAATTAATAAATCCGCCCATTGCGCATTAGCACGAATCATTTGCGTAGCTCCCAGGCCATCCATGACGGGCATTTGAATGTCCATCAACACACAATCGATTGTTTCATTACGCAATATCTCCAATGCTTCTTTTCCATGATTCGCAATAGCTACAGACGCTCCATTGTATTCCAGCAATCCTTTCGCAACCATTTGGTTCAGTTCATTATCCTCGACTACCAGGATAGTAAATCCTTTTAGTTCCTGATGTGTATCTTGAATTAAGTTCATTCTGTTAGTTTGTTTTGATCAGGAAACGGACATCAACTTGATAGTTTTGTCCTTTTTTCGATTTGCACTTCTCCTTCATGAAGGAGAAATCATTCCAGCCGCTACCGTATTATTACTGCTTTCATCAATGATGATAAAACACCCGGTCGCACGATTGCGTGCATAGTCATCGCAGACAATCGGCAACTGCACTTTCAGTCCAACATGGGCAATATCATTCATATTTAAAGTACTCACTATTTCGTGATCCAGAGTATTCACATCGACACGATAATCAATCCGGCTTATAACTGTTTTAACCGTGCGGGTCGTATGCTTAATCAGGTATTTCCGGCTTGGATCAAGCGGCTGTTCGGAAAGCCAGCATAACATCGCATCAAACGCTTTGCTAGCCTGCGGTATATCGCCTGTTTTCACCAGCATATCGCCACGTGAAATATCTAAATGATCTTCTATGGTCAACGTGATGGATTGGGGAGCATCCGCCTGATTAATAGGACCCTCGTACCTGAGAATTTCTTTGATGCGCGAGGTTAAACCGGATGGAAGCAAGGTGACATTGTCGCCTACGCGGATGGAACCCGATTCAATTCGTCCCATATAACCACGGAAATCGTGTAACTCCTTAGTTTGTGGCCGGCACACCCATTGCACAGGAAAACGAAAATCTTCACGATTGATATCATCCTCGATCGATACATTTTCGAGTAAATCCATCAGCGTGGAATTCTCATACCAATCGAGACGACCACCCCGTTCAACCACCATATCCCCATTGAGTGCCGACATGGGAATATAGGTAATATTATGCAGGTTGAGGTTTTCAGCAAAGACAGCAAAGTCCTTACAAATGCGCTCAAATACCGATTGAGAATAATCCACCAGATCCATCTTGTTAATGGCTACAACCAGATGCGGAATCCCCACCAGACTGGCCAGATACGCATGACGGCGCGATTGCGTAAGTACGCCCTTGCGTGCATCAATCAGAATAATGGCTAGATTGGCAGTTGATGCGCCGGTTACCATATTGCGCGTATATTGCTCATGGCCTGGCGTATCGGCAATGATAAATTTGCGCTTGGGCGTCGCAAAATAACGATAAGCCACATCGATGGTTATCCCTTGCTCGCGCTCGGCCTGCAATCCGTCAGTCAGCAAAGACAAGTCGACACCTTCTGAACCACGCTTGCGCGTCGTGTTGGTAATGGAGGTTAACTGATCCTCAAAAATAGACTTTGAGTCATGCAGTAAACGGCCAATTAAAGTACTTTTACCGTCATCCACACTGCCGGCTGTAATAAAGCGTAATAACCCGGTTTGATCAAACGAAATTTTTTCAATTGCCGACATTTAGAAGCCTTCTGGAAATTCGTATCACCGCAAAATATAGGAATAAGTGGCTCGAAATAATAGAAACCGGTTTATTAAATTGACTGAATGCGGTGTTCTCTCAGCCAATCATCACCACTGCTGCTGCGCCAATGCTAGAAATAGCCTTCTTTCTTGCGCAATTCCATGGATGCATCCGACGTCTGGTCATCCATGCGAGTGGCACCACGCTCAGTAATTCTCGTCATCGCTGTTTCTGCAATGATTGCATCAACATTAGCCGCATCGGACTCTACCGGACAGGTGCAACTCATATCACCCACGGTGCGAAAGCGCACCGTCATTTGCTCAATTTTTTCGCCCGCTTGCGGTTGCACCAGGTGAGAAACCGGCAACAAGCCTGCAGCACGCCGGATTACTTCGCGCGTATGGGCAAAATAAATCTCGGGTACTTCCAGATTCTCGCGTGCGATATATTCCCAAACATCCAATTCAGTCCAATTACTGATTGGGAACACCCGGATATTCTCGCCGGGATGTGTCCGGGTATTATAAAGATCCCATAATTCCGGACGCTGATTTTTGGGATCCCATTGGCCAAATTCATCGCGGAATGAAAAGATTCGTTCTTTGGCGCGCGCCTTTTCTTCATCCCGGCGTGCGCCGCCGATACACGCATCAAATCTAAACTCTGCAATAGCATCCAGCAACGTCACCGATTGAAAAGAATTACGGCTCTGATTCTCAGAGCGCAACACCACTCTACCCTTTTTAATCGAGTCTTCCATACTGCGCACAATCAATCGCTCACCCAGCTCTTTGACGCGACGATCACGAAATTCGATGACTTCAGGAAAGTTATGCTCCGTATCAATATGCATCAGGGAAAATGGAAATCGCCCGGGACGAAATGCTTTCTCAGCCAAACGCAACAAAACAATGGAATCCTTACCGCCCGAAAACAGCAAAACAGGATTGGCACATTCTGCCGCCACTTCGCGCATAATATGGATCGCTTCACTTTCCAGCGCATCAAGATGGGTAAAGGGATGGTTGTTCATTTTCTTTCTCTTAATACTCGGTTTAAGGTAAACCCTGACTACGTTGTTTGCAAAAAAGGACTGATGACGCTGCTATCAATCGCGCCTATTTTAATGGAATAACCTTGCCGGCATGCAATCCACATTCTTTCGTTTCCGGTGTTTCCCACCACCAGCGCCCGGAACGGATATCTTCACCTGGCGTAATCGCACGCGTGCAAGGTGCGCAGCCGATACTGGGATAGAATTTATCATGCAACTTGTTATAAGGCACTTCATATTGCTTGAGATATTCCCAGACTTCCGCATTAGACCATTCCAGCAACGGATTCACCTTTTGCATACGGTTACCCATATCATAAGCAGACACCTTCAAACTCAATCGGCTGGTTGCCTGCTCGTGCCTTATCCCCGTCACCCAAGCACGTTTGCCCTGTAAAGCGCGGCGTAATGGCTCCACTTTACGGATATGACAACAGGCTTTACGCAACTCGATACTCTGATAAAAACCATTGACGCCATTCTCGGCAACATAGGCTTCGACTTGTTTTACATTGGGAAAATAGATACGCAGCGGCGTTTTGTACCGTTCTCGCACTGTTTGCATCAAATCATAGGTTTCTTGCGGCAACCGCCCGGTATCCAGACTGAACATATCAATCGCGAGTTGATACCGGTCAATGATATCAGTCAACACCATATCCTCTGCGCCCAGGCTGTTGGCAAATGTAACCGGCGCAAAGTCGCGCACTGTTTCGGTCAGAATTGCAACAACCTGCTCAATTTTCTGCTGCAACTCACTCATTGATCATATCCGTTGCCGGATTTCCCTTGCGCTGCGCTCGCCGGAATAATGGCAGCTTCTGGTCAAAAGAAGTTTGATAAACCTCGGAAAAATCGGTCAATCCTTTTAAAGCATCCTCAATGTTACGATCCAGGCGGGTTGCAAAGGCATCAAAACCCACGCGTTGCATATAAAATAATTGATCACGCAAAACATCACCGATCGCCCGTAATTCCCCTTTATACCCAAGGCGCGCGCGCAGGTTATAGGCTATTGAATAACCACGGCCATCTGAGAATTTCGGAAAATCAACTGCGATCACAGAAAATTTGTGTATATCGCCTTTCAAATCTTCCGGCCGCTCGGCACTTGCGAGCCACACACCAATTTCAGCACGTTGTTGCAATGCATCACGTTGCTGCAGCCACACTTGCAATGGAACAATCACCTTACCTTCCGGCACCGTTACATTTTCAGCTGACCCCTGTTCATTTAAGCGTAGAACAATCCAATCATCTGCAACGATTGTTTTATTTTTTATTATCATCTTGATTAAAACCTTGGCGAATAATAAGGAACTGAATATTGCGCAGGAACCACAACATGCTTGTTGGCAGTTTCTTCTTCCGCGACCGTAAAATCCGTCGCATATACATGTTCTTTAAAAGGCGCATGACCAATACGGCGCACGGTATCAATAAAACTTTCAGCTTCTAACCGTTCACGCAGATAAACCCGAAGCAGCCGATCAATCACTTCAGGCACTTGGCTAAATGTAAAGGATGGGCCAATAATCTTACCGATCGAACTCAGGTTACCTTCAGCACCACCCAGCGATACCTGATACCACTCATCGTGATCTTTCTTTTCCACCCCGGTAATGCCGATATTTCCGATATGATGCTGCCCACAGGCATTGACACAACCCGAGATGTTCAGTGATATCTCACCAATATCATGCTGGAAATCCCAATCCTCAAAACGCTCGGCAATCAATTGCGCCAACGGTATAGAACGTGCATTGGCCAACGTGCAGAACTCCGCGCCGGGACAACTGATGATGTCGGTTAGCAAACCGATATTGGGTGCAGTCAGTTCCTGCGCGGTTGCTTCTTGCCATAACCGAATCAAATCCTTCTGCCGGACATCCGCCAATACCAGGTTTTGTTTATGCGTGATGCGTAACTCACCAAAACTATAACGATCCGCCAAATCTGCGATGGCTTCCATCTGTTCAGCTGTAGCATCACCGGGGACACTGCCTGGTTTCTTCAACGACAAGACGACAATCGCATAACCGGAAACGCGGTGTGCTTTAACATTGCGTAACATCCAGTTGTAAAATGAGCGGCTATCCGCCTTGAATTCATTCAGCTGCGAATCATGATCGGCTAGTTTTTCATAAGCCGGATCAGTAAAGAAAGTGGTGACGCGGCTGACTTCCTCACTGGTTAAAGTGCCGGGGCCGTCCTTGAGATCCGCCCAATCGGCTTCAACTTGACGTTTAAACTCATCAATCCCTAGCGCCTTTACCAATATCTTGATTCGCGCTTTGTATTTGTTATCCCGGCGCCCATATTGGTTATAGATTCGCAAAATGGATTCGACATACGTCAAAATATGCTGCCAAGGCATAAATTCACAAATCTCACTGCCTATGACCGGCGTACGCCCCAATCCCCCACCCACTAGAACTCGGAAACCGACTTCACCGTGTACATTTTTTGTGACGGATAAACCAATGTCATGCGCATAGACCGCAGCACGATCTTCTTTTCCGCCACTGATCGCAATCTTGAATTTTCGCGGCAAGTACGCAAATTCCGGATGAAAAGTGCTCCATTGGCGCAAAATCTCCGCATAGGGGCGCGGATCTACCACTTCATCCTGAGCAACGCCAGCGAATTCATCCGATGTAATATTGCGCACGCAGTTACCGGATGTCTGGATAGCATGCATTTCGACCGAAGCCAGATCAGCCAAGATATCGGGCGTGTCTTCCAGTTTTAACCAATTAAACTGTATATTCTGGCGTGTCGTGAAATGCCCGTAATTACGATCATATTTGCGTGCAATATGGGCAAACATGCGCATCTGCTTCGACGATATCAAACCATAAGGCACCGCAATACGTAACATGTAGGCATGTATTTGCATGTACAAGCCATTTTGCAGCCGTAATGGCAGAAATTCTTCTTCGGACAACTCACCGGAAAGACGCCGGCGTACCTGATCACGGTACTGCTTAACACGTTCATCCACTATTTGTTGATCATATTCATCATAGCGATACATTTTTAGTTTCCCCGCATATTCAGTCAAAGCTGCTCGATAAGGTATGCAACAATAATATCTTGATAGTCAGTAACTAAACTGATTTTTTAGGATTCTTGAGTATAACGCTTGGACACGGGCAACAATAATGCTGCTTCCAAGGGAAATTTAGCACCATACTTCATAATATGGTTTACATCATCATCCTCGTCATGCCTTAATGCCATGCCAATATAAGCATGTTCACCGCTCTCACCCACCACCACACCAACGCGCCCGCCACAACCATTAAACCATGAGACCTGTTTAGGTTTATTCTCAATATTTGTACTCATCAATCAATCCTATGTTTCATTAACGGGAAGCCGCCAAAGCTTGTCAATGAATCAGCAACTCACCATCACAGCCACTTATCATCCTGACACACAAAACAACTTCTTAATTGTCACCTTAAATTTATTGCACATTGATCATGCTGTCCGGTTTTTGTTCCAACTCTCAAAAGTCAGCTTGATACCTACCGCAACTGCTGCGGGCAAAATATAGCAATATTGCTATTCTATCAAAAAACGAAACGGGAATCGTCTTATGCCGTTTAATCACAGACAAATGCAATACACACATTTCACATAAAGATTGATGTGAAATGGCACCGTTAGCTAAACTGATAAAATATCAAAACATGAATAATAAGAACATCACAAAGAATATTTACTTACTCTGACTGCGCTGGGGTCAATCAGGAGATCTGACACGATGCACCTAATAGGCGATTCCATTTAGTTATCTTTCTACTTCCTTTTTTAGCAAGTAGCATCATAACAATACAAATTTATAATTCAAAATAATGTTATGTTAGATCGATATAACCACTTATTATTAACAGGCACGACTTATGAAACTCCAGCAACTTCGCTATTTATGTGAAACAGCCAATCAGGATATGAATTTATCCAAAGCGGCAAAAAAATTACATACTTCTCAACCCGCCATCAGTAAACAAATTCAACTGCTTGAGGACGAGCTCGGTGTAGATATTTTTTTGCGCAATGGTAAACGTATTGTACAAATAACGCCACCCGGGCAACTGATCATAAAAACAGCCACCCAAATGCTTCGCGATGCCGATAATCTAAAAAGAATTGCGCAGGAATTTACTAATGAAGCCGGTGGCACACTGATTATCGCGACAACGCACACGCAAGCACGCTATGCGCTACCCCCGGTGATCAAGCGCTTTACCGAACGTTACCCAAAAGTCAAATTAATCCTGCGGCAAGGCAGTCCGATGCAGATTTCTGCTTTAGTGATCTCAGGCGAAGCGGATATTGCGATTGCCACTGAAGCCATTGAACAATTTCAGGAATTGATATTGCTGCCATGTTATCAGTGGAATCGATGTGTCGTTGTGCCACCCAAGCACCCGCTTCTGAAGTTAAAAAAACTCACATTGAAAGCAATTAATCAATATCCTATCATTACTTATGATTTTGCTTTTACCGGGCGCTCAAAAATCAATCAAGCGTTCGCAAGCCAGGGACTGGAACCCAATGTAGTGCTGACTGCTATTGACTCAGATGTAATCAAAACTTATGTAGAACTGGGCTTAGGTGTTGGTATACTGGCAAACATGGCGTTTGATCCTAAACGAGACAAAAATCTCAGGTCCATTGATGCTAGTCATCTGTTTGAACCCAGCACGACACGCATCGGTATAGGCCGCAACAGTTATATACGTGGTTATGTCTTCGATTTTATCGAAATGTTTGCGCCGCACCTTGATCACGCCAGTATTCAAGCTAAACTGGAAAGCAGTAAATATGATGACTCAGAGACTGCAAATTCATTCCCATAGAAAGCAAACACCCAATCATTTGTTGAGGTCAAAAAATGAAAACGATTCTTAGTTTGATATTGGCATCATTCATACTGGCATTCATTGCCCTTGGATCCGGCGCTTACAATATGGCCGCCACGGATAAACACTGGGGTATCACAGAAAAGATTATCGAATGGGTCCGTGAAAGCTCCATAGAAGCACGCGCCAAGAATCTGGAAGTGCCACCATTGGATAATGCTGAGTTGCTGCTGAAAGGTGCCATACACTACAATGCCATGTGCACAACTTGCCATCTGGCTCCCGGATTGAAACCGACAGAGCTGGCTATCGGTTTATATCCACAGGCACCTGTATTCCATCAACGTGAATCAGTCGATGATCCTGGTAAAAAACTAGAACTTATCAGAGAGTATTTCTGGGTAATAAAAAATGGTTTAAAAATGACCGCCATGCCAGCTTGGGGTCTTAGTCACGATGATGATTCGATCTGGGCGATGGCGGCTTTTGTTCTCAAAATGAGCCATATGACACCCGAGCAATATGAAAACCTCATCAACTCAGCCAAAGACCACTCGCATGATCATGAACACAGTCATCATTAAGGAAACTCTGAATAACTGTCATTTCGAGCGTGGCGAGAAATCTATAGCATTGATTATCAAAGATTCCTCACTTTGTTCGGAATGACATATGAGGGTTATTCAGAGTTTCCTTAACTTGAATAACAAAAAACAAGATCCAGCTCAGCCTGATTATCTGATCCGCTATTTATTCTAGTAAATAACTTTGATTCAATCGGTTATCGCCAAGAATCTTATTGCAAGCTACCTTTGCGCAAATTATCAGATTGGCGCTGGCCCTGACTCTGACTCAATTTCCCTACGAATTGATCAATACTCAGAAGCACTCGCAAAATTCCTGATTTCATCGGAACAATCATGCGCTGCCATTATCAGCGCCTATAATCCATACAGTCTGCGGTTAAGCAATGAAGAAAATCTGGCTGCGCACGAATCGCTCAGAGATTTCTTGGATCGTCATTCTTATCCGATCATTGAAAGCTTAAATCTTGATCTGGCTAATAGCTGGCCTGCAGAAAAAAGTTTTTTTGTGTCCGGACTGGATCTGAATAACGCTCAAACATTAGGACAGCAATATGATCAGAATGCGATCGTATGGATCAATAGTGATGCAATACCCCGCTTGATCCTACTGCGCTAGAAACAATCGATTAAGCATTTGTTTCCACAGAAAATGACTCAACACCACATGCGATACTGGGGCACCAAAAAATTCAGTGTAGCTGCCAACGCAAACCCGGTGCTATACTCATTACTTTAATAACAGTTTGGGAGATACAACTATGAAGCAAACACTCACCTTTCTGACTTTGGCTATATTCAGTTTCGGATTGCTTGCTTTTGATGCGGAAGCAAAGCGTATGGGAAGCGGTAAAAATATAGGCACACAACGTCAATCTGTTAACCAACAACAAGCTGCGCCTAACTCTCAGAAATCTTCTGCTGCAGCGCCTGCGGCAGCCGCTGCAGGGGGTGGAAGTAAATGGGGTGGCGCACTGGCAGGTCTTGCAGCCGGCGGTTTACTGGCCGCGCTCTTTATGGGTGGTGCATTTGAGAACATTAATATGCCAGATATTTTGATTATGCTGTTATTAGCGGGTGCTATTTTCTTCATCATCCGCATGTTACGCAAACCCAAAACTGCAGAATCCACACCCTCAATGCAATATTCAGGCACGAACACAAACACACAAGATCGCTTTGACACACCGCCTTTTACCACACCCGCAGGCACTGCAACAGCGGATAGCAGCGAAACTGCTTACAGTCAGCCGAATATTCCAGCAGACTTTAAAGTAGAACCGTTCATACGCAATGCAAAGGCTTCATTCATCCGCTTACAGACTGCGCATGATCATGGGAATGTCAACGAAATCCGTGACTACACAACCCCCGAAATGTTTGCAGAAATTAGTGCGCAAATTAATGAACGAGGTGGCGCGCAGCAGAAAACGGAAGTACTGTTCATTGATGCCAATCTGCTGGAAGTTGAAACAACCAATGATTTGGCAATCGCAAGTGTCCGCTTTACCGGTCAGCTGCGCGATGCGCCCGATGGCGAACCAGAAGCATTTGATGAAATCTGGCATGTTCAAAAAAATCTTAAAAATTCTGATGCCACCTGGTTATTGGCAGGTATTCAGCAAGTTTCCTAAGTTATTTTGCAATATAGTGTTATTGAATTAACCCGGCCGGAACGCACCTGTTTTTGGTTAAGCGATCAGGTCGGGGTTTAACAGGCCATTGAAAAAAGTATTCGGGCAGCCGATACAAGGCAAAAATAGGCGGAAAATCGCAGTTTATGCATGATAAATGAGCATTCTAAGCCTGTCGTTAACACGCAGCGTCAACGCAGATAGTTTTCGCTTGCATCAACCCATACAACTTCCCGATTAATCTTCAGCATTCATTTAATGATTGCGCCCAATCATTAACACCATGTATACGAGATTATCAAAAACTTTGATGGTCCTGGCTTTTGCACTGTATGCCTCGCTGGTCGCATTCGGCAATTTGACTGATTACAACTCAAATTTTTCCCTCGTGACTCACGTCCTTACGATGGATACAACCTTTCCTGATAACCAGGGAATGTGGCGGGCTATTCATTCTCCCTTCATTCATCATACGGTTTTTGGTTTCATCATTGGGATAGAAATCGTGATTGCAGGACTTTGCTGGTTAGGCGGTTTGCGTTTATATCAAAATTTTAAAGACCCGACATCCTTTAATCAGGCAAAAGGTCTGGCAATCCTGGGATTAACACTTGGTTTTATCCTATGGTTTACGGGATTCATGACAATTGGCGGAGAATGGTTTTTGATGTGGCAATCAGAAGCAGCTAATGGACAACAAGCTGCATTCCGCTTAGTTACGATAATTGGTATCACCCTCATCTATTTGACTCAGGCAGATGAAGCGAGACATCCATAAAAACCATACTAATTTCGAATACTCAGGTCATGATACCAACGCATCAATTCCCGCTTGGGCAATCTGCGCATCTTCGAATGATCGCACGCCACTGACACCGATCGCACCGACAAACTGATTGTTGACAGTAATCGGCAGTCCGCCTTCAATGGGCAATGTACCGGGTAAATTCAGATACCTCAGGCGTCCCTCCGCAATATTCTCTTCCCAGATTTTAGTTGGGCGGCGAAAAGCAATAGCGGCTCGCGCTTTTTCAATGGCCACATTAATACTGCCGAACTGAGTATTATCAAGGCGCTGCAGGTAGAGCAAATGACCGCCGTCATCCACGATAACAATAACAACTGGCCATTCATTCCGCTTGGCTTCCGCTTCTGCACCCGCGGCTATTATCTTGGCATCGTCCAGCGTGAGAATTATTTTGTTCGTAGTCATATCCACCTCTCAGCGCAGCAGGCTGGCAATCCCATCGGCACTCAATTTCGATAACAGAATATGAGCCTGCAGCTTATTTATATTTAAATCCCAGCACCGCCCTCGAACACTTCCTGACGCATCTGGGCCTGTGAAATATTACTGCCTGGCGGCACACTGCGCGTCAACCACACATTACCGCCGATCGTCGACCCTCGCCCTATGGTAATGCGCCCCAATATCGTTGCACCCGCATAGATCACCACATCATCTTCAACAATGGGATGGCGCAAATTGCCCTTCACCAAAGCACCATTCTCATCAACCGGAAAACGTTTGGCGCCCAGAGTAACCGCCTGATACAGGCGCACATTCTGACCAATAATTGCAGTTTCACCAATCACCACACCGGTACCATGATCAATAAAGAACCTGCCGCCAATCTGCGCACCCGGATGTATTTCTATCCCGGTTACTGAATGCGCAATTTCTGAAAACATGCGCGCGATCAATGGCGCGCCCAGACCATGCAAAACATGCGCCAGCCGGTAATGCGTAATAGCCATTATGCCAGGATAACAAACCAGTACTTCATCCACATTACGCGCCGCCGGGTCACCTTCATAAGCCGCAATAATATCGCTTTCCAGCAGACTCCGGACTTCCGGCAGCCGTTTGGCAAATGCCTGCGTAATAGCCACCGATTGTTCACGATCTTCATTGCTGAGAACTTCCAGGCCAGAGTTATAGTGCAGCTCATGTTGAATTTGCACCATTAATTCGCGCAATGTCATGTTCAGCGTATGCCCAACATAATAATCGATGCCTTCATCCGCAAATTCCGACGAACCCAGCCGATTAGGAAACAAGGCCGCGCTCAAGCCCTCAGCGACACCCATCAGAATCTTGCGCGACGGCAACTTGGGGGGCTTGTCGTGCCGCCGGTTACGGCTCTCCAGCGAGGCCATGCGCAAAGCACGCAACTCAGCAACAATATTTTCCACACCTAAATAAGCGCTTCGCAAAAGAGGATCCTGCGTTCTCTTGATATCGTTCACGATGTCGTCAAACCCCGTTCATCAAACATGCCTTCAAAAAGAATACTGCTCAGATAACGTTCAGCAGAATCCGGCAAAATGACCACGATGGTTTTTCCGGCATTCTGCGGGCGTTTGGCATGGCGTACCGCTGCTGCCACGGCCGCGCCGCAGGAAATACCGGCCAGAATGCCTTCTTCCCGTGCCAAGCGTCGCGCATACGCTATCGCTTCTTCATTACTGACTTGCTCTATCTCATCGATCAGTGACAAATCCAGATTATCAGGAATAAACCCTGCACCAATTCCCTGAATTTTATGCGGCCCAGGCGCCAGTGATACACCGGCGCGCTTTTGCGACAATACCGCGCTCGCCGCGGGTTCAACCGCCACCGAGGTGATGGACTTGCCTTTGGTTTGCTTGATATAACGGGAAACGCCGGTAATCGTGCCGCCGGTTCCCACACCTGCTACAAAAATATCGACGGCGCCATCGGTATCATCCCATATTTCCGGCCCAGTCGTTTTTTCATGAATCGCCGGATTGGCTGGATTCTTGAACTGCTGCAACAGCACATAACGGCCCGGATCAGAAGCAACAATCTCTTCCGCCTTCGCCAAAGCACCATTCATCCCGCACGCACCATCGGTTAATTCCAGTCTGGCACCCAACGCAATCAACAATTTACGGCGCTCCACACTCATCGTTTCCGGCATTGTCAACGTTAGCGGAATTCCCCGCGCAGCAGCGACAAAAGCCAGTGCAATGCCAGTATTACCGCTGGTCGGCTCGATAATTTCTTTTCCGGGACCGAGTAACCCGCGGCGTTCAGCATCGTCAATCATCGCAGCGCCAATGCGGCATTTCACCGAATACGCCGGATTACGTCCTTCAATTTTTGCCAAAACCAATGCCGCTGCGCCATCAGTCACCCGGTTAAGACGCACCAGGGGCGTGCGCCCAATGGACAATGAATTATTTTCAAACCAATTTGCCATAAATTTTCCTTTTCTGTGTGATGCCTATTCAGACGACCCACCAGTCTTTCTTTAATCAAAGACAAGAACCGCCCATTTCGACACGACTAAACCCAACGGATTAGCCAAAATCATAAGCATTTCACTATAACGCATTCGTTCTCAGGCTGAAAGTACATATGCTGCTATTTCATCAATTTATAAGGAACATAGGCATTGGTAGTATGATCAGAATAAGTCATCTAGCACGCGATCTCTGTCTTTAAACAGATTCTCTATCTACACTTGAAAGAAACTGGATTTCGTTTTAATCATCGTCGTGATAATCTCTATGATGTAATTGTAAAATTATTATGTTTAAGCCTGTTCTGGCTGATCCAAAATTCTAATAAAGGAGAAAATCATGTCATTACGCATCAACGATATCACCCCGAATTTCACTGCAAAAACTACTCTGGGAACAATCGATTTCCATCAATGGATCGGTGATAGCTGGGCTATCCTGTTTTCTCACCCCAAAGATTTTACGCCGGTATGCACCACCGAATTGGGCTATATGGCTGGTTTGGAAAAAGAATTTGCACAACGCAACTGCAAGGTAATCGGCTTAAGTATCGATCCAATTGATAACCATGCGCAATGGGCTAAAGACATTGAAGAAACGCAAGGTCACGCGGTTAAATTCCCGATCATCGGCGATACCGATTTGGCTGTTGCCAAGTTATATAATATGCTGCCTGCGGATGAATCAGGCACCTCGGAAGGGCGTACAGCCGCAACCAATGCTACCGTTCGTTCTGTATTTATCATTGGGCCGGATAAAAAAATTAAATTAATGATGACGTACCCGATGACCACTGGCCGCAATTTTAATGAAATTCTGCGCGTGCTCGATTCGATGCAGTTGATCGCGCAATATAAAGTAGCTACACCAGTCAATTGGAAAAAAGGTGAGGACGTGATCATTGTGCCCAGTGTCTCCAATGAAGAAGCGGAAAAACTCTTTCCACAAGGCTTTAAAACCATCAAGCCTTATTTGCGCACGACAAAACAGCCCGGCTAGTTTAGGTCCACTCTGCCCAAGTAGAGAGTCAGTCTGAATTGCGATGAACGAACGCTAACTGAATGACTGTTCACCGATTATTTTCTGCAATTCTTGCAGTTCGGGCAGGCGCCGCTTGTAGCCGGTTTCTTCGATCAGTTTTGCCGCTTGTGCAACATGCTCTTGCACTGAAATCCCCCCTGCCCCCCCCTTTTTCTAAGGGGGGAATGGCAACCACATCACCCCCTGGACTTCCCCCTTTGAAAAAGGGGGACTGAGGGGGATTCCCTTTCTCCGCAATCAGCAGCCGCGCCATTTCCAGATGGTAATCCGTCAAATGCAACCGCATGCCGCTCGGTTCGGCGATGTCGTAGACTTCCTGCAAATCTTGATGGGCGCGGGTGAAGTCGCGGTTGGGATTACGAGTGTCGCAATACAGGGCCGCGCGGCAATGCGCGTGGTGATGACACACAAACCGATATTTTGCCCGGCCAAGCTTCGCAGCAATTGCCGTATCGCGCGGTCTTTGAGTTCGCCGCGCATGCCTTTGCCTGCATGCTGCAACGGTTCCAATCCATCCAATACCAGCACGCAACGCTGCTGCCGCAGCAGCTCGGTCAGATATCCTCCTTTGGCTTCTTCGGTGGTAAATGAAGATAACGAACGGGTCGAACCGAGTTTTTCAAACGCATGGTTGAAAAACGGCGACGCGGAAATTTGCTTATCCTCGCTTGATCCTTGCGAATAAAACGACCAGGCGATCAATGCGTCGATATCGTTCGTGTGATCGAGCCAATGTCGCAGCAGCTTGGTCTTGCCGGTGCCGCCGGGTGCGATGAACTGGATAATGCGCGTACCGTCACCTTTCCATGCTTCATTCAGCAGTTTCAGCTCGGCTTCTCGACCGAAAAATTTGCCTTTGACTGTGGGCAAGCGGTCCAAACAGATCTTGGGGTTGGGTGTTTCTGGTACTACCTGAACTGTAGGTAATTCGGCTTTTGGAATTTTAACAGTAATGTGTGGATGGATATTAATCGGGGGAATAGCTATATCTTTTTTACGGGAAAATAGCCATACAATGAAACTCGCAACTGTTACTAATATAAAACCGAGTATAGTCGCCTCGCCATTACTGAGGCCATCAATCCATGTTTCTACGGGGGCAAACTCATTTGGCAAAGTTTGAGTTTGAACAATTGAAGGTAGTGAACTATCCGGCATGATAACTTCCTAATTTTGGGTATCTGAACAATACCGTTTAGCCACCGTATTGTCCGGCCTTCAAATCCACGAAATCACACCACAGCACGAAATGGAACAAAAACGGCGAATCGAAGCAGGTGCTTCCGATTCGCCGCTCGTTGAAAGTGGCATTAACTCTAGGTTCTCTTAAAAGTGCTAGAAGCTTCCCAGAATTGGCCTGAATTTCTAGTGGATCGTTTATTTTCCTTTCTTCATAGCATCACAACTATCGAGGAAGGCTTGCCGTCCAGCTTCATCGTTCTTAAAAGCTGTGAGGGATGACTCCAGTCCTCTTCCTGCACAATTTTCCGAACTTGCTTCGGGAACTCCGCCACAACCGATCAGAGCGATACTAAGGCCAATAATACAAGCGACGCTAAATTTAAAATTCATCTAAAATTTTCCTCTATAAAATATTCACTATGGCTTGATGGTTAAACTCGATTTCTCAATCGTTTGGCGCTGGCCCGGCCATTCGAACCCAACGGTATAATTCTACATGAATCCTCATAGTCATAGTATTTCTGTCATGCTTTAGGCTGGATGGGACATAAGGAGATTACCGTCATGTCATGGAGCTTAAAGAATTGGCACCGGAACCGCATTCTTCAGCAAGAAGGAATACCCGATTCCATCTGGCAGAAGCTAATTCATCTGCGCTGTCTGAAGGGGCTCAATCCTGAGGAACTCTCGCGCTTGCGTGATTGCGCCACACTGTTTCTGCATGACAAGCAAATCTACGGCGCGCACGAACTGGAAATTACCGATGAAATGCGGGTGACGATTGCACTGCAAGCTTGTCTTCTGATTTTGAATCTTGATCTGGATTATTATCAGAACTGGAGCCAGATTATTGTGTATCCCGGTGAATTTATTCTGGATTACGATTATGCGGATGAATTTGGCGTTGTGCACCATGTGCATCGCATCGCATCCGGAGAAGCCTGGTCTGCCGGGCCGGTGATTCTTTCCTGGCAAGATGCGGCGGATACGGATACCCATCCTGGGCATAACGTGGTCATCCATGAGTTTGCGCATAAGATTGACATGCTGCATGAAGGCGCCAACGGCTGCCCGGAGTTACACGCCAACATGAGCGCATATACCTGGCATGAAGTATTCAGCAGTGCCTATGCTGAATTTTGCCGTCAAGTCGATAAGCGGCAAGAGACCATCATTGATCCGTACGCGGCGGAGAGTCCGGCGGAATTTTTCGCGGTGTTAAGTGAAGCATTTTTTGAGTTGCCGCTCATCACGCAGCAACACTTTCCCTCTGTTTATGAGCAATTAGCGCTGTTTTACCGCCAGGATCCGGCGCAGCGCTGGCGTTGAGTCTTGCTTTGTGGTTATTTTATTGACGCATGCTTATTCACAGCGTCAAGATCAATTTCTGTGTACGTGCTGACGACAAAATCCGCTTTTTCTAATTTCCCGGGATCATAGGTTGTAGTGATCGCAATGCACCACATCCCGGCGCTTTTTGCGGCGTCAATTCCATGCGGCGCATCTTCAATAACAACACAGTTTTCCGGCAATGATTGGAGTTGTTGCGCTGCGTACAGGAAAATGTCCGAATTGGGCTTGGAACGATAGCCTACTTTGTCTAGTGTGTAGATTTTGTTTTCAAACAGTGCCGAGAGGTTAAGGCGCTGATCCACGCGTTTCAGCAGATCTTGGTCCATCGACGTTGCGATACAGGTTTTGTAGCGGTTGCGCACGGATTCGTAGAATTCAAGAAATCCAGAGATGAAGCTGGTTTCATGAATAAAAAGATCCTGCACGATATCTGCACGCTCTTGCGCTAACGTTTCGGTATCCCCTGCAAACTGATACGCTTGCTTCATCACCTCAACGCCTTCAGCAAGTGTGCGTCCGGTGAGTAATGGTTTGATCCGTTCCCGGTCATAGACAAAGCCTCTGCGCTGCAAAAAGATTTCCTGCCCCTTGTCCCAAATCGCTTCCGTATCAATCACAATGCCTTCCGCATCGAAGATAATCGTATCAATCATGACATTGTGCTCAAATTAAAATCATTCATGGAAAACAGCATGTTATTTTTTTAATAACCCCCCAAGGCTGCTTAATAATTCTTTGAAGGTTTTTTCTTTAATATGGCCATACACCAGGAGGGCAGCTAACAGCATCACGACAAAAAAGGTAAAGGCCAGCAGACCGAATTTCTCGGTAACCATCAAATAAAAACCAAGCCCGGAGAGCAGGGTAGCAAATCCCATGATAATGATAACCGGGGCGATTTTCCAGCCAGTGGATTCAGACCGGGACTCCGGCGTACGCGCGGGAAGATCCGGATATTCCGTACCGGCGTGCTTTTGCAAAACCGACAAGGCAGACAAAGCCTTTGCCGTGGCCCAGGAAAATAGTCGCGGCCCATAAAAAGCCCCGGTGTTTTCATCGATCTTGTCTTTAAGGCTATGCATGGCTTCATGCGCCAATGCACTTTTCTTATCATCCAAATTCTCTGAACCGAGAAGAAGCCGCATCAACAAGGTATCGGTCATGAACATAAAGCCATAACCGCCGGTTTGGCCATCCGCAATCTTGGTTTGGTCAATTTCCACCCATTCTTCTCGCAACCTGATGGCTTTATCCGGGTTTCGCAGTAGCCATTCGGTCGCCTGTTTTTCCTGTTCCGGAAATGTACTTAAATTATTGTTGCGCGCAATTTGTAATACCAGTGCGGCATGGATGGTATGTACGCCTTGCAGGGGGCCAGCTTCACCGAATGAGCCGCGGACTTCATCTCCCCCGCCATTGTAATAAGCATCCACCAAATGTTGCAGACCCTCTGATATCTGGCTCTGGTAAGCGCCAGGATAGGCATCGTAGGCATCCAGCAAAGCGGTCAGCGCAAAACAAGTCGGCATCAGCGCATCGGGTTTACCTCGGGCATAACTCCAGCCTTTTGTATTTTCATTTCTGCGCCCGAGCAGCCATATCAGCGCCAATTGCACTGGGCCCTCATCAATTCCCTTACCGGCTTTGATGAGCGCCTGAATCGCATAGGAAGTACGCACCAAATCAGGAATATCGATGGTTTCACCGTCATCCGTGGTTAATTCTCGTGGCCACGAACCGGCATCTTGCCCATCCACTGTCTGATGCTTCAGAAGAAAATCAACCGCACCGCGGATCGAGCTGGTGCCCGCATGACAAATCCCGCTATCGATCAGAGCAATCATCGCCTCGGCAGTATTGAGTACATTGACATGACTGCCGCGACGCTCCCCCCATCCCTTCGATTCTTTATCCTGCTGCTGTTCCAGCCATCGGCCCGCATTTTTGATAATTTCAGTGATCTGAGTCATGCAACCCCCTCCAAAATTTTTTACCGTCAGAACCGGCACACTGACCACCCGGAATATCCGTTCACATGCGTGATGCCAAGAGCGTCAAAATGATGCTAAAAAATTAATCTGCAGTATGGCAGGATGTGCCGAGGCTGGGAAGTGTGTCCATTGAGGGATAATTTCTTTACAGGGAATGAAATATTTACAAGATCCAGCTGGAAACCTATCCGAAAACCAATGCGGTCAATGAAATCCGTGAGTGGCTCTATGTTCAGAGCTTACATGCAAAAGGTTTGAGGTGGTTGGCGCGTTGAATAGATGAGCCTGGAATTAGTGGCCCAGAACGTAATGCCGGTATTCGCAATTACCCACATGAATATCCCTCAGTTGCGCATCTTCAATGCCTCCCTCAAACTGGGCGACGAATACCCGCATGGTTTCTTCATGGGCAACTATCAAGAGTGTTCTATCCGCCTGCACTCTTAACCAGTCGATAAAGCGCAAAACACGCTGCTTATGATCCAACAACGACTCACCGCCATTCACGCGCACCCGCAGCGGATCATGACTAATCGCTGCAAAATAATCCGATACCGGCTTGCCCTCAAATCCTGAGCGAATGTCGGCGAGATCCGCATGCACCGCAATCGGCACGGCGTGATACCGGTTCACGATCTCTGCCGTTTGGTACGTGCGCGGCAGCGGCGAAACGAGGATACGCTCAAACGTCGCATCGCGTAGCGCCAACGCTGCCGACTGCGCTTGTGCGATGCCTGCCTCCGTTAAATAAACATTCCGGCTGGGATCGTCGTTACACAGACCGAGGTCGTTATAGTTCGTGCGCCCGTGGCGCATGCAGTAGATGTTCATGGTACGAGCCGGATAAGCAACTTTGACAGATCAACCGCGAGACCCATAGAAGATTTGGCTCTTATCATTGGTAATGCGTCCACATGCGCAGAACCTTTACAATCTTTTCTTTTTCCAGGATTTGGTAAACCAGTCGATGCTGAATATTAATGCGCCGGGAATACGCACCGGATATATCACCCATTAATTTTTCGTAAGGCGGCGAATTTTGGTAGGGATTATTACGAACGATATCGAGCAATTCTTGCGCTTTCTTCTTGAGACCGAAAGCAGATAACTGCTTGGCATCCTTCTGTGCTTGGCTGGTAAAACGAAGTTCCCACATTACCGATCCAAATCTTTACTGCACGTATCAACATCCGTTTTCATTCCATCGATAATGGAATCGCGCATACCCGGAATCGACACCAAGTACAGTGTTTCGGTGATCGCATTCCAGTCTTCTTCAGACAAAAGCACCGCATTCGATCTTTTCCCTTTAATCACGATAGGGCGATGTGTAGCAGCTGTTTCATCAATCAAGCTATACAGCTTAGCTCTGGCTTCAGTCGCATTTAATATCGTCATGAGCACCTCTAAAAATATTAAGCGTACGCCGGGACGTACGCAATATCAACGGAAGTCCGGGATCATGAAAGCTGCTTATGTTTCTGAATTGACGAAAAAAATCAGACAGAAAAATTGCAAAAATAAACTAGGAACCAGCATCCAAAACAGAATATGGGTGTCGACGAGCAGTAATCATAGGTTAGCGATCCTCAGAAAATGGTTCGATAGGCCCATTCTCAAACAGCATAGCCACATTCTTGGGTAATGCCGCATCAAAATCTTCCGGCACATTCAACTGCCCTTTGAACATACCCAGGTTTCGATGGGAAGGTAAGCTGTGCAGCGGCACTAATTTAGCAATGGGTTTCCCAGCTTTAGCGATGATGATTTCCTCACCGGCTGCAGCTTTCTCGACAAATCGAGAAAAATGGGTTTTAGCCTCATGAATATTGATGGTAAGCATATTGGTATTATCGTATCACGTGGACTAACTGGACTAAGTTTAGTCAAGTTAGCTTGAATTCTCAAGTCAAATCTAAATCTGTAATAGTCTTGAATGACACGATTGATGCGCCTCCTTGCGTTGGCACATCCTACCGCGCTACCTGTAAGATGCCTACAAGCAAAGCGCATTGCACCGGCACATTGTATTGTGTGAATTAAAATCGGCGCCACATCTCTAACTTGAATTCTCAAGTCAAATCTTAAACGCTAGTCACCATGGGTTCGTGCCATCGAAAATTAGGCGTCACTCTGCGTTTCGCGCCCGCAGTTCTTGGATTAGTGCAAAGCAGAGGTCTCGGCGGTCGCTTCCATGAACTTCAAGAGCCGTCTGCCGATTGACCTGAACTCTTCAGGAAGTGACTCAGATTCTCCGTGCAGGACAGAGCAGTAGAACCAGAGAACAAGGCCTTCAGGGCCGAGATCGTTCTTGACTAGATCCGTGTACGCGCCCATCGCCTGCATTAGCAAGGTGAAGTTATCGATCTTCTCAAATGAGATTTGGCCTTGTGAGTCTTTGTCAGCATGCTTGAGGAAGTTAGAGGCCTCATTGCGCTTGCGCCAGAATGCCCGTGCAGCATCGTCGTCAATGTGGGCGGTGACATCTTCGATCTTAGACTCGGCGGTAATCGGCAGCTTCTCTGCCATCTCAACGACCCACTTCATCATTTCTGAGTTCTCAGAGATGTGCTTCGGGAGAATCCCGCGTCGAAAGTCTCTGACAACATAGAAGATCGAAACCAGGCGCACATCAGCTGCTTCACTCATGCCTCTCGCGGCCTTGAGGTCGTTGATTAGCCGATACGCGGCCGAGGCAACCGTGTGAATTGCTAGTTCATCTTCGTCGACAAAGTAGAGGCGAATCGCTGCTCGTAGTTGACGCTGCGCCGCCGCAAGCTTGGTGATGTGTACGGTGGCGCCAGTATTATTCATGATTGCGAGGAGTGAGGTACGGGTGGCTTGTGACGCCTAACTAGATAGAGTTAGACGCCAGAAATGACGCAATATATTGCGTCAAAAATAACATCTTGAAGTGGTACCGCAAAACTGGACAGGTTGTTAAGCTCTGTTATGGACACTATAGAGGATCATAATCATGAGCAAGAAACGCACACAATATTCCAGTGAATTCAAAGCAAAAATAGCGCTGGCTGCGATACGGGGCGATGAAACCA
>CAMCBD010000040.1 GCA_945872825.1 Nitrosomonas ureae | reverse complement strand
GGTTTCATCGCCCCGTATCGCAGCCAGCGCTATTTTTGCTTTGAATTCACTGGAATATTGTGTGCGTTTCTTGCTCATGATTATGATCCTCTATAGTGTCCATAACAGAGCTTAACAACCTGTCCAGTTTTGCGGTACCACTTCAGTTTTTTATATTCTTCTACCTATAATCCTTAAAATTACCAGAATTTCCAATTGCAATAACAGCCAGATACCCTGTAAGATCACCCGCGCTGTACCCCATATCCCCGAACACCTTACTTGGAGAATCCATCAGCCAATGTCCGATACAGCGGTTACAGTTAACGATTATTTCGATGAGACCACCTGGGGGCGAATTAAAGCCTTCGCCGACACGCACGAAACGCCGTTCCTGGTTGTTGATCTCACGACAATTGATCGCCAATACGATGATATGTTGCGGCATTTTCCGTATGCGCGCACCTATTACGCGGTTAAAGCCAATCCGGCACCGCAAATCCTAAAACTGCTCAGAGACAAGGGTGCGTGCTTTGATATCGCGTCGACGTACGAACTTGATAAGGTGCTCGCACTCGGCGTCACGCCCGATCGAATCAGCTTCGGCAATACCATCAAGAAAGCCAAGGACATCCGCACCTTCTACCAGAAGGGTGTGCGCATGTTCGCGACCGATTCCGAGGCGGATTTGCGCAACATTGCGAAGGCTGCACCCGGTGCGCGCATCTACGCTCGCATCCTGACAGAAGGCACATTGACCGCCGATTGGCCGCTATCGCGCAAGTTCGGCTGCGAGAGTGACATGGCTATGGATCTGCTGATCCTCGCGCGCGATCTCGGTCTGGAACCATACGGCGTATCGTTCCACGTCGGCTCGCAACAGCGTGAAATCGGCGCTTGGGACGCGGCACTCGGCAAGGTGAAAGTGATCTTCAACCGCTTGTGGGAAGAAGACCGCATCAAACTGAAGATGATCAACATGGGCGGTGGATTTCCGGCCAACTATTTGCACCGCACGAACGAACTTGCGATCTACGCCGAGGAAATTACACGATTCCTGCACGAAGATTTCATGGATGACATGCCGGAAATTATCATCGAGCCTGGCCGTTCGTTGGTCTCGAATGCCGGCGTACTTGTGAGCGAAGTCGTGCTGATCGCGCGTAAGTCGCGCACGGCGTTGCATCGATGGGTGTACACCGATGTCGGAAAATTTACCGGGTTGATCGAGACGCTTGACGAATCGATCAAGTATCCGATCTACACCGAGAAAAACGGCGAGCTCGAGAACGCGATCATCGCCGGGCCGACGTGCGACAGCGCAGATATCATGTACGAGAACTATAAGTACGGATTACCGTTAAATCTCGCAACCGGCGATCGACTGTATTGGTTGTCGACAGGTGCTTACACGACGACATACAGCTCGGTGGAATTCAACGGCTTTCCGCCGCTGAAGGATTACTACATCTAACGCGGAAACGAATATTTGCTAAGGAGTCTCTTAACCCGCCTTTGTCATTCCGAACGTAGTGAGGAATCTTCGAGGATCGATAGTATAGATTTCTCGCCACGCTCGAAATGACAGTGTTCTTCAGAGATTCCCTAAATGACCATAGTGCTGATTATGGTTAGTGGGTAGGTATAACATAGTCAACTGTCAGCAACTCCAGCAAATGCCCGTTCGAGTCACGGAAATAAACCCCGCGTCCGCCATAGTTGTGGTTGATAATCATATTATCAGCCTCACTGGGTCCGCTGCCATATTTAATATTCTCGGTTTGTAAGCGTTCGAATATTTCGTCAAATTCCTGCTCGGAGACTTTGAATGCATAGTGATTGGACTCAAATTTATCCCTACTATCAAAATCTAAGCACAGCGTATCATTTACACGGACTACGATAAAACGTGAAAACTCGCCGATATATTCAAAACCAAATAATTTGCAATAGAATTTGGCAGATTCGACATTATTAAAGCAAGGCACAATCGTGTGATTCAGTGTTATGGTCATAAACTTTTCCTTCGACAAAACATTGATTAAGAATCAAAGAGATTTCTCAAAAAATTTCTCAAAGATTGAGAGAGACGCTGAATTATTTGATAAAATACCCTACTCAAGCACATAACGCTTAATGCACACTCACTCATCCATGATGTAGGGTGTCAATAAGCGAAGCGCATTCACCAAGATTACTAAAATCGGTAACCAAAACGTCCACCCAAGGTATCCATGCCTTCATTGGAATTCGCAAGATAGGCATTCGAGACGTGATCAAAGTACACGGATAATGAGCTTTTAGCAGTCAGGCGATAGCCGATTTCGACCGGAATGTGAAACAGCACTCGTGATCCGAGCGCTTTGCGTTCATTGTGCTGAAGATGGAGTTTGCCGTCATGAATCGCTCCGCCCAAACCAATACCAAAAAACATACCGCTCGCGTGCTCATATTGCCAGCGAAGGCCGGAGTAAAGCTTGGACGTATCACCATTGGTATTTACCGATCCACCCAAAGCGGGGCGAACGGTTCCACCCAAAAATTTAATATGCGGTGAAAAAATACCTTCCAGATTCAGATCAACGCCACTCTCGCGACGGAAGCCACTCCACAAATCACTCGTGTCATGGTGAAGCACGCCAAACTTAACCTCGTGGAGCCAAGCGGATACCCTCCGCTCATCCGCGTATACAGCGGATGAAATCACGCAACCTAAGCAACAAAATACCAATACTTTAATCTGTACACGCATGATCAAGTCCTCCCGTTAAGATCCTGATGATTACTTTATGGGCACCTCTAAACATTCAAAGTTTTAAACAACACGAGGCACGAACAAAAAATGATCTGGAAACTTCATCAAGAATTGGGTACTCCTGCTGAATCTCTGATAAAACAACCCGCTTAAGCACATAACGCTTAATAAACGCTCGCTCATCCAAGATGTAGGGTGTCAATAAGCGAAGCGCATTACACCAAGATTACCATCCGGCGCAATAATAATTGCGCCTTACCGGACTGCTGGACCCCAAACTTCACCCTGCCGGATCAATAGGTAGCGTAGTTGATAGTACAAAACCTTGCTTGTACCATTTATCAATAATGTATTCATAAAATTCATTATTTCTCTGTGCACCACATATCAGGGCTAATTCCTGGCCTGTTTGGGTAAGTAGCGCCTTACCTGTTTTAATCTCATTATCAATATCTTTTTTAAAATCTATTAAAGTAGGCGTATCAAAACAGAGGATTAGTGCGCACTTTCCGAGTCCCGTTCTGCGATATCCTGAAGCAAACTCAAACGAAATAAGACCAATAGCATCAAGATGCTTCAAGGAGCTGAAGTTAATGCCCTTTCTGTTAAAGACATCATCATCTACATCAAGAACCAGTGGGATGAAATCACCAGCGAACCAGCAAAATTGACAAAACTCAGTGAATAGTTGAGCGTCCTTTTTATCCATTGATGCCACAAAATCGACTGTTCGCTTTGAGAAAGTACCAGGTCTTGTTGCTTCACCTGATAGCAAGCGAGACCATAACGACTGCATTTCTTTGTCTGATACAGTGTCACATTGTTTGAAAAAATGAGCCACCCAATCTTCTTCAAGATCTTCTACTATTGCATCTTCTCCCAGTGATCCTGCGGCTTGGGCTGTAATTGACTCAATGTTTTCTTGTTTTCTCACCTCTTGCTGTACGAATCGATCTATAGCTCTTTGTTGAATTTCGTTTAATTCTATAGAAGCTAATACCTTTATTTTATCAGCTTCAGCCTCTGCTTCAGCCCGCTTCTTAATCCTGCGTGGCTCGTACAAAACTCCAACAGCATTCGATACTTTTTCGATTAATATAGTAACCGGCCTCGAAATATCACCAAGATTAACTAGAGAATTTCCTTCTGACACTATAAGTCCTTATCGAATCTAAACTTAATTTTTATTAAGCACATAGCTTACTTAAACACATGAAAATGTCATGAAAGCAGAGATAAACAAAATGTAATGATATATCAAATAGACCAATACTCGATTCCCACTGTTCATTAATAGCTCAAATAACATCCAACGCCATCCCAAAAACAGCGTTCTCATTTATACAAAACCCACCCCGTAGCACCCACTACCAGCAGACCAATAATAATCCATTCTTCATACTGCTTTATTTCACCCAGCAGAATTTCAATTGCGTGGCCGAAATAATATCCCAGCATTCCTATCACGATTGCCCAGATCAATGCCCCGCATAGGTTGAGCGCAAGATAACGAATTGGGGAGACCCCGCTGGCGCCTAAAACAAATGGCGCGACTGTTCGAATACCATATAGAAAACGAAATCCTAATATGAATAAGGTATGGTATTTATCAAGCAGTCTGAACACGCGATCGGTTTTTGCTTTCCAGCCCGGCTTGTTATCAATGAATTCCTTGCCTTTCCTACGGCCAATGTGAAAATATAATTGGTCGCCCGCTAACGTACCCGCAAATGCGGCTGCTATGACGAAAGGTAGCTCCAAGTAACCGCGATGCGCTAAAAATCCCGCAATCACCAATATGGTTTCACCTTTAAGAAAGGCGCCTACCAGGATGCCGATATAGCCATAATGCGTGGCTATTTCTTCTAAATTCACAATACTTTTACTGTGCGCATTTTATTTGCTGGCGGTATCATTGAGCCGGTCATTAAAAATGAAGATTAGAATCTCTCGATGATCGCTGTTTTCGATAACCGGATAATCTTAAAATAACACCATCAAGAAACATGAACCAAAACAATTTCATACTAACAAAATTCAGCATTATTGACACTTTCTACTATTGAGAGATATTAGTACGATGCTGACTTGGTTTTGCAAACCATGAAAATGCAAGAATCTGGCAATATAGATAGGAATGCTGTAGCCAAAGTACTCTTGGAAATACCGGAGGGAAGTATTATGAGCCGCCATGAAATACATCGGTCCCATCGCATCGGCTGGTTACGCGCTGCCGTTCTCGGTGCCAATGATGGTATCGTTTCAACAGCAAGTCTTATTATCGGCGTGGCATCGGCTCAGGCAATGCATGCAGATATTCTGATTGCTGGCGTTGCTGGCCTGGTTGCGGGCGCGATGTCTATGGCTGCCGGTGAATATGTATCGGTCAGCTCTCAATCCGATACAGAAAAAGCAGATCTTGAGCTTGAGAAGGAATCATTAAAAAATGACTTTGAATTTGAGCTGAAAGAACTTGCCAATATTTATGAAAAAAGAGGATTGGATTCCAATCTAGCCGGACAAGTGGCGGAGCAATTAATGGCACATGATGCGCTGGGAGCACATGCAAGAGATGAATTAGGTTTAGCTGAAAATGTGAGAGCCCGCCCCATTCAGGCCGCACTTTTCTCTGCGGGTACATTCACGATTGGCGCTGCGCTGCCATTATTGATTGCATGGAATTTGCCGGGTATGCAACTGATACCGGCTGTTGCGGTATCGTCACTCGTTTTTTTGGCTACTTTAGGCAGTCTTGCCGCACGTGCGGGAGGAGCGGCAATGTCTATCGGTGCGCTTCGAGTTACATTCTGGGGCGCGCTTGCAATGGGTTTAACTGCGGCAGTAGGAAGATTATTTGGTGTGGCTGTTTGATCAGGTGTCGAAACCAGGAATTAATCGTTCCATCCCGAAGACAGACTATCAATGCATCGCTTGAGGCTGATGGTGATTTTCAACGAGTTCGGCAGCGATGATCTGCAAAACCTGGTCAGCCATTGGTTTCGAGTCATCAACAAGCCAGGTCTTTTTATTTAAAGGATGCTCAGGCTGCATCAGCTTGCCCATAAAGTCCAGCAGAAACCCGCTTGCTACCCGCTGTGCTGGTTCGCTGGTATCACCAAAGCCATTTGCGCCATGAATCGCCATCCGCTGTAAGAACAAGATGGCTTCGTCTTTCGCGTGATAATCATTTTTCGTGATTACTCCGGGCGTATTCAACCACGGGTTTGCTTTGAGAAGCTCAAAGATTGATTCTGCAGCTTGTTCCGCGTTGACGGTTTTCATGGCGGTGGTTTCAGATCATTGGCATTTGTCTGTTCGACATCAACAAATAATTACAACAGAACCTAAAAACTACCCATAAAATCGCCTTTGCCGACTTCCAGACCATTGGATCGTAAAATCGCATAGGCAGTGGTAACGTGGAAGAAAAATTGCGGTAACCCATAGTTGATCAGGTAGTTGTGGCCAACCAGCTTTTTCTCTTTCGGAGTGCCTGGGCGTAACACAATTTCACGCGTTTCGCTGCCTTCAAATTGCGCCGGTGTCAGGCTTTCGATAAACGATAAGGTTTTGCTTATTCGTGCCTGTAAATCGGCGAAGGTCTGTTCGTTGTCTTCATACACCGGCACTTCAACACCTGCCAGCCGCGCTGATACACTCTTAGCAAAATCGGCGGCAACTTGCACTTGGCGGATCAACGAAAACATATCCGGGTACAGCCGAGTGTTCAGTAATACTGCCGGTTCAAATTTTTTCTCGGCGGCGTAGGCTTCGGCCTTGGTCAGAATAGCGCTTAAGCTGTTCAATAGCTGTTTAAAAACGGGTACGGATGTTTTGTACATATAGGGAGTAGTCATAGATTTCCTCGGTAAATTGATGGTAGTGATTTGTCATATATTGGAATTAAGTATCTCATGAAAAAGCATGGTTTAGTGCGGACAATACGTACCTACCGCCAAGGCGGGTAGATTCTACTCGCTCTGGGGAAGTGCTTTCTCTAGTTTAAATTCGGATGGTGTGTGTATTCGAGGTAAAATGCTCCGAATTTTCCAGTCAAGGTACACGCTTAGACTATTTCTGAATATTCAACAATGCAACCAGCTTTCTTCAATCATCTCTTACTCATCTGCGCGTTTGAACTCAAGAGAGGTTTTGCGACCCGAAAAAGCATACTGTCCTTAGTGACCTTTGCGGTCATTTGGTATTTTATTCTGCTTTATCCGCTTCGATTTGCCGCTGAGCTGTTGGTGCAGGAAAAGGGATTGCAGGCAGAACTCAGTATCTTTGATGTGATTGGCTTTGGCTCAATCCAGCATTGGCCTATTCCTGAATTCGGCGTATTTTGGCATTTTGCACTCATGATCTTCCCGATGTTGAGCATCATGCTTGCAGCCGACCAAACTTGTTCCGATCGTGAACGTGGCACGTTACGTTTCATTGTCATACGCAGCAGCCGCAACAGTGTATTCTTTGGCCGGTTTATAGGCGCTATGGTGATTCAGGCACTGTGGATTAGTGCCGCCGCCTTCAGCACCTTGGGGTTGACCCTGACCCGTGATCCATCGCTTCTTTCTTTTGCAATACCGGACTTGCCCATCTTAATCGTTAATTTAATCTTGGTCGTTCTACCCTTCACAGCCATGATGGCCGCTTTATCCGCCAAGGTTAAATCTACCCGGCAAGCCACCCTCTGGGCTATTCTGATCTGGATGTTTCTGGCCGGGATTATCAGCAGTTTAGCTTATTATCTCCCCGTACTGGCTTTTCTTAAATGCCTGATCCCCGGCTATCAATTATCTGATATGGCGCAACTGTCCGGATGGCGCACGCTGTCATTGGCTTATATTCCCCTCCTGCAAAGCCTGATCTTGCTAATCTTGGGGCGTTGGATTATGGCGAGGCAGGCACTGTGAGTGCGCCAATTATTCAGTGCCAACAGCTTAGCCACATTTATTCTGGCAAAGTCGCACTTAATCAGGTCAGTTTTGAATTGGATGCAAGGGAACCTATCGGTCTGGTAGGTCCGAATGGTGCCGGAAAAACCACTTTACTGAGTATTCTGTCTGGTTTTCTACACCCCACTTCCGGCACTGTTCGGGTGTTTGGTCACCCACCTGGGTCAGCACAACTCATTGGCAAAATCTCGGCACTGCCCCAGGATGCCCGGCTAGATCCGAGTTTTACCCTAGCAGAGCAGTTGGTTTTTTATGCGCGTTTACAGGGATTCACTCGCCAACAGGCAGTTTTGGAAGCCAGCCGGGTGTTAGAGATATTTGCACTTAAAGATGCCGCGCATGAGAAACCGCTGGCGCTCAGTCATGGCATGGCTAAACGAGTGGCGATCGCGCAAGCGTTGATCGGCAAACCGGCGCTGGTCTTACTCGATGAACCCACCACAGGACTTGATCCAATGAATGTCCGAGCCGTGCGATCAATCATTGTAGAACTATCGTCAACCACAACCTTCGTAATCAGTTCCCACGACTTGGCCGAACTTGACCGACTGTGCCAGCAAATTTTGCTGCTGGAAAATGGCATTTTGCAGATTGATAAAGTCAGAGTTAACGAACAACAAGCCACCTCCCGATTTATTACCTTGCAAATGGAAAATTGTCCGGCAGCGGAGGTGATTGCCAAACTCATCGTTTTAGAAGGTGTCTTACAGATCACCAATCCGCAAAAAAATGAATTTATCGTGGAATACAACCCTGACCTGCAACCCGGCATGGATCTGCAACTCATGCATTGTATTCAAACCAATCACTGGCAATATCGGCAGTTAAGCCACGGCAAGACGTTGGAAGAAAAGCTTTTCTCAAGAAATTCATAGCATTTCTAATAAATTCGCACTGAGATCCTCATTCACAGCGTTTCACTTCCACTAGCGCCCGAAGCGGGAAGCGCTCAATTTCACGTCGGCACGCGCCCAGGCTTGTTCAAAACGCGCCGCAATGACCCTTGCCTGATCATCTTTCTTCTGCGCACGTAAAGCTTGCATCAATCCGTAAAGCGCCCATCCGTTGTTACGATTCCTTCGCAGATCCTCCCAATACACTGTCTCAGCTTCATCTGGCCGACCTGATTTCAGCAGAATAGCGCCCAGTGCCAGCCGTGGCGGCAAGTGAAATTCCAGCGGTTCTGTATATACTAGCGCATCTTCCAGGCGAACCGCTTTCTCAAGATGTGTAATGGCCTGATCGAACTGTCCGCGGGCTGCAGCAATCTCGCCAGCGAGTACTTCAGGTGCAGCACTCAGTACCGTTTTCGTGGTGTTTTTCGAAAGAAGAGGACCGTCCAGCAATGGATCATTCATGATTTTGCGTAGCGATACCAGTTCTTGTTCGGCTTGTTGCAATTGTTCTATTGCGACAAATGCGAGGCCACGCACATAGTGCCAGCTTCCTGTTAAAAATAGATTGGTCGATGGAGGTGCAGGTTCTGCAAGAATTTCTTGCCAGTGACCAAACCTCGCAAGCGCCCAATAAGGAGTGACACGGAAGACTGCTGTCAACGGTATTGCTTTCAGCACTTCATCATCAATCTTACTGGCAACTTCGCGTGCAGATTGGATGGCAATCTTACTTTGACCATCCACAGTAGCTGCAAACCAAAGAAAATGAATGTTGTGCGGATAGTACACCATCGGATATAAGCCTTGCGCGTGACACTGCGTGATGTAATTTTCATCCGCCGCGATTGCAAGCTGATTACTCTTCATTGAATCGGCATACCGGCCTACACGCTGATAAATATGCGATGACATGTGTATCAAGTGTCCCGCTGCAGGCATCAGCGTCAATAGTGTATCGGCTGCTTGCTCTGCTCGCTCAGGCGTACTGGTTGGTTCTATGAGGTGAATGTACATATGCAGCGCACCCGGATGTTTTGGATTGCGCCGCAACACTTCTTCGGTAAGCACAACGATTTCGGCTGTTCCCTCATACGGCTGACCATCCAGCATCCAGTAGCCCCAAGGTCGCAGATCCATCATGGATTCCACATACAGCATCGCAATATCCGCATCATCCGGGAAACGCTGATGCACTTCCCGCATTGCTTCCGCGTAAGCCTTATTATTCGCCTCCCTTTGCCCAGCCTGTCCCGAGTAACGCTTCCCGAGCGCGCTGATAAGTGCTTGTTCCCTCGGCGATGCATTCGTCATCAGTGATTTGGCCTGTTGCACTATCTCCAAAGCCTGTGGCTCTTCGTTCGGTTCCATCATCGCGTTGATGTTGGGACCAAGCACCAGTGCTTGCCCCCAATAAGCCATCGCAAGCCCGGGATCCAACCGCGCCGCTTCACGGAATGCCCGGCGTGCCTCAGCATGGTTAAATGCGTAAGCAAGATTGAGTCCTTGATTGATGTATTGCTGTGCTAAAGGGCTGCGGGTGCTGACGGGAAATGTGTGCGTACCTAAATTATGCAACCTGGGTGCAAGCTGACCATCCGGGCTTGGCTTATTCGCCATCTCGGATTCCATATAATGCTTATGGCCACCGCTATGTCCGGTAGAAGCCTGCTGTTTTTGGGTTGCTGTTGTTGCTTCTGACTCGGCATATGATTCGAGGGTATTTGCGACAACCAGAGTCAGAACTAAAATTGTGGAACGGATGGCAGTATAGGATTGCATGAGTTTTATCCTCCTCGATAACATAACAGTACTCAATTTTCGTGACCGCGAGAAATGCTCTAATCCTGCTCGGCGGTGGTTGGATCAATCACAGATTTGATTCGAGAAACACGCTGAGCGGGAAACTCGCCTTGCTCGGCATGCACTCTGATAGTCGCTTCGTCGGGCGCAATGTAGATGCAATAGACTTTGTCATCCGTCACATAGCTTTCCAGCCATTGGATTCTTGGACCCATATTGCTCAACACATGGCATGATTTCTGAGAAATGGCTTGTAAATCTTGCCGTGTCAGTGAGCCCGCTCCGGGAATTTCACGTTCTATTATATATTTCGGCATTTCGCTCCCTCTAGAATTAATTAAATATGACCAGTCGTATTTCTACAAAGTAAAAAAAATTACGGTCTGAAATAATCGTCCAATAAATTCTGACAACACTGTTTAACCGGAGCGGATGATTTTTCTATCTTCATCCGCAGTAAAGCGCCTTGCCAGGTATTTATAAGCAGATCAGCCATTTCTTCGGCTGATTTATCCTGCCTTATCGCACCTTGTTGCTGCGCTTTGGCTATTCCGAGCTGTAATAGATCCCTATAGCGTTTAACCGCGGACTGCAGAGATTTCTGACAAACTTCGCTGGTATCGCCTATTTCTCCCATCAGATTGCCTAAGAGGCAACCCCCTTTAAACGCATTCTTTTCAAGTTCTATAATGAGTTCATCAAAATAACATTTGATTGCACCGAGAGCATCAGTGTCAGAATTATCCAAGTAACTTGCCAATTGTGTAATAAACGGATCAATGTAGTACTGAATAACATCGGCACCAAAGTCCTCTTTGCTGCCAAAATAATTATAGAAAGAACCCTTCGGAACATTTACTGCATCCAAGATTTCTTGCAACCCAGTGCCATGATAACCTTGCCCCATGAATCGAGTAACACCTTGGTTTAGCAGGCTCTCTCTATTGAGCTCCTTCTTCGATAATTTTGACATTTTTTTATAATACGACCAGTTGTCTCGGATGTCAAAATATTTTATGCAGATTGCACACATAATGACGAAATTTCCTGTTGTTTCAGACTTCAAATCCTTTACACAGAGTTACCGGATAATAAAGCGGGTAATAATAGTTCTTCTTTTGACTTAGAAGTACTAGAAATTCTGATACCTTTTACACAGACAGCTAATCCATCATTCTTATCGAAAATGAACATTTATCTTCTTGAGGTATGTGTTTTTTATATCGACTAAAGATTATTGTTATAAAGAGTAAGGAGATCAGCAACATGAGTGTAGTAACAGAGAATAATCAGGAGTCCGGCGAAAGAATTAATGTTGAAAATATAATCAATTCAACTTATCAAGCTGACAACACAACGCCAATGCTTGTTGATGCTTATGCATGGGATGGTCAATTTTTATCGAGTTACAGCCTTACGAACGAAGTCCTTAAAACTGATGATACTCTTGTATTGTACTTTGACGAAGCGGTGGTAGCGGGTAGCGGTGATATTGTCATCTCGAATGGTTCGGATACGCGCATTATCGCTGTCAATGATACCAGCCAGGTTATGTTCAACGCAGAGTATCGTGCAGTGACGATCAACCCAACAACGGACTTGATTCCTAACACCCAGTACAATGTTACGATGGCCAGTGGTGGTGTTATGGATACAGCAGGAAACCCATTTTCTGGTATCAGCGATCAAACCACACTCAATTACATAACCATCGCTTCCAATCCGCTACTGACTTGGAACTCATGGAGTAGCTCCAGCGTGCTATTTGGCCCTCAGGAGTTCAAAATTGATGACACTTTTACACTATACTTTGATGAAGAGGTGGTACCGGGTAGCGGTAATATTATCATTTCCAATGGTTCGGATACGCGCACTATCGCTATCAATGATGCCAGTCAAATTACCTATGCCGATGATTCGCATCGCGTGGTAAGCATCGATCCGCTAGAAGGGTTGATTCCTAACACCACGTATAGCGTTCAAATTGCCAATGGCGTCATCACGGATACAGACGGTAATTCCTATGCAGGTACCAGCGCTGCTACTCCACTTAACTACACACCCGTCACTTCTAATCCACTCCTTGTATGGAGCAATCCACAAGATGATTCAACCTTAAAAATTGATGACAATATCGTATTATACTTTGATGAAGAAGTGGCAGTTGGCAGCGGTGATATTGTCATCTCCAGCGATTCGGATACACGCACTGTAGCCATTACTGATACAAATCAAGTTACGTTTAGTAACAGTAAAACTGGCAATACCGTTACTGTCAATCCGACAGCAGATTTGATCCCTAACACCACCTATAGTATCCAGATGGACAGAGAAGTTATTACAGATGCATCGGGCAACGCGTATGCGGGCAGTGATGCTTTCAACTTCACAACCTTGGGTTCTAAACCACTCCTAATAGGGAGCGATCCATCGGATGAATCGCTCATCGGAATTGATCACAATATTTCTTTATTTTTTGATAAAGACATAGTTGCGGGCAATGGTAATATTATCATCTCCAATGAATCCGACACACGTAGCATAAGCATTAGTGATCCTAGTCAAGTCACCTATGCCGATGATTCACATCGTACGGTAAGCATCAATCCGCAAGAAGATTTGATTCCCAATACCACGTACAGTATCCAGATGGACAGTGGTGTCATTATGGATACGGAAGGGAATCCTTATGATGGCATTTACGATGAAACTACATTAAATTTCACTACAGAAGATCATACTGACGGCACTACATTCGAAGATCTAATATGGATCAATATTTAAATTACTTAAATTGATAGGCTCCTGAAAGACTCTATTGTTGTACGTATCCCATAAAACAGTCAACGGGATCCTTCTGTTATGCCTGTCCGAACTGCTCCTGATTAATTTCGTTTTTTATAGCCGTAATATAATTTGAATGCAACTTCCGGATACTATTGATACAAATAGTTTACCTATTAAGATTCTCACTACAGCTTAAATTTGCAACGCTAAATGGAAGTGGAGATGACGAAGCCTATTACTGGCATTACATTGTCTGCCCTGTTACAAGCTGCTGTTCAATGCCATCAAGCTGGAAGGCTTCAAGAAGCAGAGAAGCATTGCCTGCAGGTTTGTACTGCCGCTCCTAATCTTCCGGATGCTTTTCATTTGCTTGCTATTATCTATGCGCAAACGAGGCGTTATCAAGCAGCAAATGATAATTTTTCTAAAGCAATTAACAGAGATCCTTCGCGTGCTGATTTTTACAGTAACTACGGCAATGCATTATGGGAACAAGATTGTATCGAAGAAGCAATATTTTATTGCCATCGATCACTGGCACTCGATGCAAACCGTGCTGAAGCGCATAATATTCTGGGCAATATTTTTTTGTCGCAAAATCGATTGGAAGAAGCAGTCATCAGTTTTCGCACAGCACTTGAGATTCATCCAACTTACGCTCATGCTTTGAATAATCTGGGAAATGCTCTACAGAAACTCAATCAGGCGGAAAATGCGGTCATTTGTTATCGCCAGGCACTCAAATTGCTAGAAAACTATCCGGAAGCACACAATAATCTCGGGCAAGCGCTCAAGAGCCTAGGTAGACTTGATGAAGCGAGAAGGCATTTCCATTGCGCAATTCAGCTCCGCCCTGATTTTCATCAAGCAACGCAGAATTACTTGGAGATTGATCCGACTTGGATTGAACCATTACATGGAGAGAAACTCACTCTTCGCCGGTACAGTGCAGACGATGCCGAATACCTACATCAGTGTTATAAAAATAACACTTTCATGACGCAATATAATAACTATATACCGCGTCATCAGCGCCTCGAAGATTTAGCAAAAAAATTACGCGAAGTGGATGCAAAGCATCCCTATCAGTTGAAATCGGTTGATTGGATTATTTTCAAGCAAGCGACTGATGAACCCGTCGGTATTGCTAATCTTGTCGAAATCCAATTCCATCACCAGCGTGCTGAGTTTCTGATTGGTTTTCCAAATCCTGAACACCAAAATAAAAGCTATGGCTTAGAGGCAGCCTTGCTGGTACTCGATTATGCTTTCAATCGGGTTGGCTTGAATAAACTGACTACTGTCGTATACAGCGATAACGTCTTAGCGCAGAAAAATAGCTTGGCACTGGGGTTTGTTCAAGAAAGCTATCTACGCGAGCAGATTATAGAACCAAGCGGCGAAAAATTTTTGGATCTTTATGGTAATGGAATGACGCTTAATGATTTTCGTAACAACAAGCGGATACCTAAATTATCACGGCGTTTGTTGGGACGTAATATTACACGCCCGTAAAGATTGGAATGCATCTAACCGACTATTTTGTGAGAATATTTTTTCGGTAAGCGCAGTCATCTTAATGCCGTGCTCATTTACTAATCAATTGCGAAACTTATCGCCAATAAACCTAAAGTTCATTTAACTGATGAACTCATCTGTAATACCAAACCCAGCAAATTGCCTAATCCTGACTTATGAAATGCGGCATCAGGCCTTGTTACGATGGGGTAATGTGATGTGCAAATGGTTCAGCCTCGCAGTATCACCTTACAAGGTTGTTTTTTGGTAAACTCTTGATAATGAGGATCCCATTGGCGAGTTAATTGCAGCAATCAATAGCGTCAAAACTCGACTCTGCTCCCTCCCTAAGATACTGACACATTCATTAAAAGGCACCGGATGGTTAAGATAACTGCTAAACATTCAAAATTATTCAAACTTATTTGCACAGAAATATTGCTGGCATTACTCCTGGTGTCGCCAAGTACTAGCGCCGATCAATCTCAGTCTAATTCAGATCCCTGCGTTCATCAATCCAATTCAACACAATCCGAGAAAAACGAAAGTACATGTCACAAACATCAATCCAAGTTGATTGAGCTACCGGATAAAGCAATCCAGAAACTGAAAATTGACGCCGGATTCGGTTGGGGGATTTTTAGTGGCACTATCTATAATGGCAATGAAAATTACCATCTGACACAATTAATTGTCAGCATGACGCCTATCCACGGACATCATCACATGGACATGCACACAACCATGTCGCACGACCCAAAAACACATCAAATTAATCTGGATCTGCCTCCTCTATCGAAAGGCGCTCTTTCCATGCCATTAGCCAGTGAAGATGTTCATATCCATGATTTTGAGTGGAAGATCATTAGAGTGATAGGCTATCAAACGCACTGATCAATACCATGCAGCAGTCACTTAAAAATATCAGAAATATTCTAATTTATACCTTTGTGATTGCACTGGTTTCATTGGTGTATTTTATTTATGCGTACTCAGTTCACCCGATTCCTGAAGAACGGGAGACATTTCTCACCGAGATGGGTGAAGGTTTCGGAAAAATTGGCTTGGCGATGCTGGTATTTATTTATTTCCGTACCTTGCTGAAACTGCTTCTGGGGCAAGGAGAATTGGCACAGCGGCTACTCCCGGACTATACCTCCCCAATGAATTCATCCCAATTGAATCGCCTGTTAACCTGGATGAATCGCACGCACATTTATTTCGGCATCGCAGCCATTGCTGTTATCCTGCTGCATATCTCGCTTATGGGATTTTCTCGTTACAATCATATTCTTTTCTTTCCAGCCTTATTGGCGCTGGTTATCTGGCAGGGATTTTTCGGCTTATTCCTAACTTGGCGCTACACACCCAGTGAAATGAAGAAATTTTCTCATTTAGTGCATGCGCAGTTTGTCACCGGCATTGCCATCGGGGTTTTTGCTATTTTTGGGCATCTATTGATTGATGATTGATATCTATCAAGCCGGACTCACTTCGTGGAAATTCTCATCACGAACAATATCAACACGTTGTCGCTTACTTTATCGTTTGCATTTCTCTATCTTTCTTTGATGCCACATATAGAAACACCGTGCATGAACATGCATTGATAAAATTATAGTATTCTGTATTTTTCCTCATCTATCTCTTAAAGAAAAGGCAAGTCATGCAGAGTGCAGCCAATATTAAAATACTGATCCTGGACGATGATACCTTCATGCTCAAACTTCTGACCCGGATGCTTGCGAAGCTGGGTTACACCGCTGTCATTACCTGCGACAATGGCTCAGATGCACTTAAAAAAATCGATGAAGTAGATACTCGTCCGGATTTGATTCTGCTGGATCTGAATATGCCGGACATGGACGGCATTGAGTTTGTGCGCTATTTGGTGGATCGCGATTATCATGGCAAGCTGGTTTTGGTCAGTGGTGAGGATGAACGGATGCTAAGGACTGCTGAAAAGCTGGTGCATGCGCATAAAATCCCGATGCTCGGTTATTTGCATAAACCGGTAGATGCTGGCAAGTTATCCGAAATGCTGCACCAGTGGGAAGTCGATGCGCAAACCCATCCAACGCCAATCAGCAGAAAAACATATAGCGCAGACGATGTTAAATCGGCCATCGACAATCAAGAACTAGTGAATTATTATCAGCCTAAAGTATCGGTTGCCACTGGTGAAGTGATCGGCGTGGAAACGCTGGTGCGCTGGCATCATCCGCAAGATGGTTTGATTACCCCCGACTACTTTATTCACATAGCGGAAAAAAATAATTTGATCGACGATCTGACTCGCCTAGTATTGACGCAAGCAATCGTACAGGCTGGAAAATGGCATCAGGAAGGACTGGCATTACGTGTGTCAATCAATGTCACCATGGATAATTTGGCTTCGCTGAATTTTCAAGATAGGGTGTTCAATCTCGTCAATGAAAATAATCTACCACCACAAAAAATTGTCATCGAAATCACCGAAAGTCAAATTATGGGACCGGATACACGGATTCCTCTGGAGATTCTGACTCGTTTACGCCTCAAAAGATTTCATTTGTCGATTGACGATTTCGGTACTGGTCATTCATCACTGTCGCAATTACGCGATATTCCCTTTAACGAACTCAAAATAGACCAAGGCTTTGTGCACCGCGCTTGGGAGGACGATACGTTGCGCGCGATTTACGATGCCAGTTTAGCGATGGGCAAACAACTGGGTATGGATATCGTCGCGGAGGGCGTTGAAGATCGCAATGATTGGGAGTTAGTCCGGAAAACCGGTTGCGACATGGCACAAGGCAATTTCATATCCTCCCCATTCCCTGCTGAAGACCTGCCACAATGGATGGAAGAATGGCATAACAGAGTCCACACTGAATTGCTTGATGGTTCTACAGTATCTTAGAAGCCCCGAATAACCAATATCTATCATTCCGAATTTAATGAGAAATCTACTAGAATCAATACGACAAATTTCTCGTTATGCAAGAAATGACAGTTATTCAGAAGCTCTTTAATTTGCCGGCCTAATTTTTCCCATCTTTTGCAGACAAGTTATCCAGATAAGTTTTGACGCTCATTAACTGCGCGTCAAATGATAGCAGTAATACAGCCAATGCTTCCGCGTCATTCTTTTTACCCGCTTGTTCCATTTCCGCACACAACTCACCCAATGCAAGCGCACCGATAGAGCGCGCTGATGATTTGAGCTTATGAGCAAGTAAGCCGACAGCTGCAAATTGACCGGCTTGGTAAGTATTATGTAGTTCTGTGGCTATTTTTTCTGAACTGGTGCGAAAATCCAACAGCATTTCTTTGATCATTTCCGGGTCATTGCCTATTAATTCTTCCAGAACATGAACATTAACCGGAGCAACAATTGAGTCAGCATCATTCGTTGATACCAAAAGTTGAGAAGCTGATTTTGACTCTTCTGCCGGTTTACTGCTGGCTAGATATTTTTCCAAGGTCAGGCGCAAGTCTTCAAGCTGTACCGGTTTGCTCAAATAATCATCCATCCCGGCGCTCAGACAGTGTTCCCTTTCACCTTTCAGCGCATTCGCAGTCAACGCGACAATGGGAATATGTTGCTTGTCTGTTTCCCCGGAACGAATCGCTTTTGTCAACTCGAGACCATCCATTTCTGGCATATGCAAATCTGTTAATAACAGAGCGTAATTACAATCTTGCAAACGCTTCAATGCTTCACATCCATCATTTGCGATATCACCCGCATAACCGAGCAGGTTAAGCTGTTGCCGGATCACTTTCTGATTGATATCGTTATCCTCTGCCACCAATATCAGTTTGCCTTGCTGCAGCGCTTCCTCGCGCGATACAGGTACAGGTCCTGACTTGAGCAAATTGTCTGATGGCGTACTTTCCATAGTTACTTCTTCTCTTCCAGCAGCAATGGACATTGCCCGAAGTAGAGATTGACGATACATCACATCACCATCCAGCGTGACAATATCGATATCCTCAGTCCGTGCTTGCCGGCGGCGACCACGCTTGATAACGATAAAACGCGGCTCAATGTCAGGTTGCATCGCATCAGATTCAATTTTCTCGATACTCTTTATTGCACTTGAACGAGCAGTGAATGCAGCACGCAATTCCTCAATAGAAGGTGTTTGTTGCCCAGCGTCAATGACAACAAGCCACAAGCCAGGCGCTAAACTCTGAATGCGTTGACGGATGGTATTCAGATCGGATACTTGTTCAACAGTCGCTCCGGCACTTTTCAAATAAATGGCCATATCATCACTCATGCCATTGTCGTCACCCAGTATCAGGCAAGTCAAGCCGCTGAGATCATCGAGCTTGCTATCAGTGACGGTTATCGCAGGCAGCGGCTTAAATGGCATTTGTATGATAAATGTGGAACCCTGCTGAGGTTCGCTTTGTACCGTTATTTCTGCATCCATCAATTCCGCCAGATGATGAGAAATCGCCAATCCGAGTCCGGTCCCTCCAAAGCGCCGCGTCGTTGAAGGATCACCTTGTGAAAAGGATTTAAAGAGTTTGTCCTGCGTCTCTTTATCCATACCGATGCCATTATCGGTTATCTGAAATGTAATCACTGCTTGATCAGGATTCGATTCGGTCAATAACACTCTCACTGAAACCTTACCCGATTTCTCCTGTGCACTGGAAAATTTGATCGCATTATTGATAATATTGACGAGTACCTGACGCAGCCGTAGTGGATCTCCCAATACATTTTCTGGGATTACCGGATCAATAAACAGAGTCAATTCCACTCCCTTCGTGAGCGCCAAGTGTCCCAGCATACCGCAAGCGTTCTCCACAACACTGGCCAAGCGCATAGGAATTTTTTCTATTTCTAGCTTGCCTGCTTCAATTTTAGAGAAATCAAGGATGTCTTCAATAATGGAAAGCAAAGCATAAGCAGAATCCCGTATCAAATTGGCCATTTCCATTTGATAGCCGCTTAAACTGGTTTGCCGCAGTACATCAATCATGCCAATCACACCATTCATGGGCGTGCGAATCTCGTGACTCATGGCGGCAAGAAAAGCAGATTTGGCGCGACTTGCCTGCTCAGCATCAATTCTAGCCTGCTTTAAGTCTTTCATCATGCGTGCATGCTCACGAATATCACGCATCACACCGGTGAAATGCCGTTTTCCGCCAACAAAATATTCACTGACTGCCAGATATAACTCGATACGTTCGCCATCCTTGCGGACACCTTCAACTTCACGACCGAGACCAATACTATGACTATGCGAGCCCGGTGAATAAGGGCGGCCGACATATTCCTGACCATGCCCGGTACGACAATAGTTTTCCATATAACCATCATGCTTACTACGATCCGGTTCGGGCACAATGATAGATACATTTTGTCCGATCATTTCATCATGACTATAACCGAATAGTTTTTCCATCACCGGGTTGGCGGAAAGAATCACGCCCTTCTCATCGGTAGTCACTACGCAATCCACCATGTGCTCTACAACAAAGCGCATTTCTTCTTCTTTAATGGCCAGAGACACATTCGCACGTTGCAGATCGGCGGTGCGTGTCGCTACTTTATTTTCCAGTTCCTGATTGAGTTGCAGCAGGTTTTCTTCTGCCTTGTTGCGTTCCTGATCGCTGGCATTTAGGCGCTCCACCATAATGTTGAAGGTGTTCGCCAATTGCCTCATTTCATCCCAGCCTTCAATCGCAACACGTTGATGCAGATTACCTGCCGAGATTTCCAAAGCGCTTCGATTCAAGTGTTTTAAAGGGTCTACAACACGGCGATTAAAGAGAATAGCGCCCAATAGGGCGGCCAGTAACGTCAGAACCAGAATCATTAAGCCGACATAATGCAGTTTATTCACAGAGGCGAATGCTTCATCGGCATCAATATGCACCACGATGCCCCATTTCATGAGCGGCAAGTAGCGCCATGCGGCAACAACTTCCTTGCCACGATAATCTAAAGTCAGCGCACCACCAGAATCACCATTCAGAGCTTTCTGCATGGATTCAGCCAGAGGCGTATTGAGCGGAATTTTGCGTTTTAATGCAGCATCAGGATCATACTTAAGCGGAGCCATTACCAAAGCGGAATAATCGTCTTCAAGACGTGCCACAACCGTTTCACCACTATCGCTCAATCCAACGTTATTCGCTATCACTGCGAATACACGTTCACTATAGATTTGTAATGCTAATACACCCTTAATCTCTCCGTTTATTATTACTGGAGTTGCAACAAAAGCAGCGATTGCACCGTTGGAAGGCGCGTATCGTTCAAAATCAGAGATACTACTTTTTAAATTATCCAGTGCATAGCGAGTGACTTTGCCGAGCCCCGTATCACGATAGGGGCCTGTAAGTAAGTTAGTTGCAAAATCAGATTCATGCGCTTGCGTGTAGACGATATCGCCTTTAGTAGAAATCAGAAAAATATCGTAATATTTCGCTTCCTGAACAAAGCGTTTGAAATTTTCACGATAACTGGTATCCAGTCGACGATAGTCATCCGATTCCACGCCGCTTTGCTCATAGATTCTGGAAAACTCCATAAGGGCTTCGTGTGTAGTGCTGGAATCACGCACCAAGCTGGAATCAAGAAAGCGTTCTTTCAAATAGCTGTCAATTTGCTCAATCTTTTTATCAGCGATCGCAGAAACATTTCGAATTGCCGAATTTTTAATTTCCTTTTCGAAGGTATGCAGCAGACTATTGCCGATGACCAATATTGGCAATAAGGAAACCAATGTAAACCAAACAGCAAAACGCTGTGTCAGCGAAGTAAATTTCATCAGTATCTCCTTGCAATAACTGCAACTGCGTTTGCTAACGTATTATCTTGTACCAGGTCCACCCTACAATCAATTCGTTTAGAAATCAGGTTGAAGGCTCCATTCTTCGTAAAAGCTATTTTGTTTAGTGTAACGGCTCTGGATTATTAACAGTTCTACTTATACTTTTCTCTATATTAATCTTATTGAACATTGTGCCGTTGATCCAGCCACAATCATTTCATGCAACACATGAAAGGCGGTCAAGATAGCCTTTTAAATTATGAGCCTAATCTGATTTGTTAAAAATAGCGACAGTAATATTGCAGCAGGGGCAAAAAAGTGTATTTTCTCCTAGAAAAGGTGTTGTTCAAAATAGTTTTATGAGAACATGTGAAGGAAAAGGTAAATTCTGTCCAACGCCATTAATACTTGGCTATTAGAAATTCTAAGAATCTCAAATTAATGATACATCAGTTCATGGAAGTTACACTTACGAACATCAATCAGTATTTTACGCGCATAGCGCCCTGCCTTACACGACCCAGCCGTTTGCAGTCCTTTCTCCCAGGGATTTTGCTGCTGTTCTTTTTCAATCAACCTGCATTTGCTGTCGTAATCGGTAAAGTAGTGCAGCCCTTTGCAAGCTATACCTTTACTGCTGATGACAATATTTTGCGTATACGGGATAAAATGGATCCTGTGCCGCTGCTCGGCACGAATAATCTTTTCGATATGTCCCATCGTTTTACCGGCGGCCTCCTATTTGAGAAAGAAATCAGCCGGCAACGATTGACTGCCAATTTGAACTGGACCCATACCGACTTCGAAAAATTTAATCAGATGGATAACAATTTAAAAAATTTGAACGGTAATTGGAACTGGTTTTTAGGCAACCGATTGGAAGGTAATATGGGAGCAAGTTATGTGCAATCACTGGCACCGTTCTTGTTTCAGCCGGGCATTAAAAATATACGCACTGAGCAAAGAGAGTTTATTAACGCCATCTGGCGCTTTCATCCAAGCTGGAATTTACATGGCGACTATACGCGCTACGATCTTAGTACGGATAGTCCAATCGACAGATTGAGATTTCTTAACCGTATTGAGGACAGATTTGAAGGCGGAATCGACTACGTGACATCCGGTAGAAATACTGTGGGGATACTCTTTCGCAATAAAATTGGAGATTTTCAGGCCCGCGTCCCAGCGCCTGATGGCTCATTCATTGATAATGGCTATGACCAGAAGGAAGTAATGGCCAGAATCAACTGGGTAGTGACCGCAAAATCCCGCTTATTATGGACAGGAGGATGGGTAGAACGAAAAAATGCCAGCTTTTCACAGCGCGATTTTAGCGGATTTAATGCGCGCATGATTTATGCTTGGGAGCCTACCAGTAAGCTTGGATTAACCATTAATGCTTGGCGCGAAACTGCAGCAATGCAACAACTTACCGCAAGCTTTAGTCTTAATACTGGCGTGAGTGTCGTGCCATCCTGGAACATCACACAGAAGGTAGCATTGGAAGGAAGTTTCTCTTATGAGACACGCGAATTTAGCCGATTTGCGGTTCTAACCGATCCATTACCACTGGGTCGCAATAACACTATCCGCAATGCCGCTGTAAAACTCACATATACCCCTTATCTTGGCTTGCAGCTCAGTGCTTCGGTCTATATAATTATCTAAAAACAGATAATTCTCTCGGTGGATTTAGCGCCAATGGCGCAAATATCAATCTACAGTATACTTACGGAAAACGATGACAGTTAACGATTTACCCATAGTAGCCTTCTTCAAGCATCTGCTCGATCCTTTCATCATATGGAGCACGCTAATACTGACAACATGGATGTATGATGAAGATTTTACCAGTTACTATCTGGTGTTAGTTATCATTACCTTTTTCATTTCCACCTATATTTACGAACGTATTCTCATTTACCGCAACTGGCGCAAAGGCAGGTTGCTTGCCTATATGCGGGATACGGCTGGGCTGGTTGATCATTATCGCTATCCTGATATTTCTAGGTTATGCCACCAAATTTCACAATCAGTTTTCCGGGCAAGTGCTTCTAACCTGGTTTATTGTCACACCACTGATGCTGATTGCTAGTCATCTCATCGTACGCAGTATCGTTACCAACCTGTACAACAAAGGTAAATTGCGTTCGGCAATAGTGATCGGCGCGAACGAAACCAGTTTGGACTTTATTAAGCATATTGCAGAACTCCCCTTTCTGCTGATCAGCTATCAGGGTTTCTTCGATGAACGCAACAGTTCCAGAATCGCCAACGACTCTGCGTCCAATTTGGGCGAGCCGACTAATCCTTCCATAGTTAAAACGGTTACTATGCCGGATAAATTCGGATCTCGCTTGGGTGGATTGGTTGATGCCGTACCTTACATTCAGAAGCACAATATCGAGATAGTTTTTATCAGCTTGCCGATGTCGTCTCAGCCTCGTATCCAGAAGCTTATGGATGAATTGCCCGATACGACAGCCTCCATCTATTTCCTGCCGGATATTTATATCTTTGATTTAATGCAAACCCGTTTCGACTACATTGGTGATGTACCAGTGGTTGCAATGAATGAGTCTCCCTTTGTCGGTATCGATGGCGTGGTCAAAAATGTTAGCGACTTTCTGCTGGCTGTGTT
>CAMCBD010000039.1 GCA_945872825.1 Nitrosomonas ureae | reverse complement strand
TATGCCATTCAAACGCAAGAGAGGTGAGGAATTGCCAGCAGAACATGCCGTGCTCAATCGCATGCTGGCTTCACTACGCGCAAAGGTAGAACATCCGTTTCGTATTGTCAAAAGACAATTTGGTTATACCAAAGTCCGTTACCGAGAATTGTTCAAGAATGCACAACAGCTCTACTTGCTGCTTGCTCTGGCTAATCTCTACCATGTTCGTAAGGTGTTGATGCCAACCACGGGATAATTCCGTCCAAATACCCTTGGAAATCAGCATCAGGGGGACAGAATAGTGTGGAGTCTGCTAAAAATACAGCTATTAATCGCACAATAATGCCAATATTAGCTACTTTGCCGATAGCTTCGTCACCAAAACTGAAATAAATGACTTAATCAGAGCTTCCTAAAGCGATTCAAACACGCCCGCCGCACCCATACCGCTGCCAATACACATGGTTACCATACCATACTTTTGTTTATGGCGACGCAACCCATGTAGTAGCGTTGCCACACGAATGGAGCCGGTAGCGCCCAACGGGTGGCCCAGTGCAATTGCACCACCCAGAGGATTTACTTTACTGCGATCCAATCCCAGATCATGAATCACAGCAAGACTCTGCGCAGCAAATGCCTCATTCAATTCAATCCAGTCCAGATCATCCAGTTTGATACCCGTTTGCGCCAGCACTTTGGGTATGGCCTTGATCGGTCCAACGCCCATAATCTCTGGTGGCACGCCCGCCACCGAAAACCCGACAAAGCGCCCCAGCGGGGAAAGATTAAAACGTTTCATCGCCGCTTCGCTCATCAACACCACAGCGCCCGCACCATCGGACATCTGCGAGCTATTCCCTGCGGTCACAGAACCTTTGGCAGCAAACACCGGGCGCAATTTAGCTAGCGCGGCCAGATTCGTATCGGCGCGCGGGCCTTCGTCCGTATCTTTGACAGCAATCTCTTCATGCACTTGATGTGTGATCAAGTCAGGACGTTTCTCGTCGACCCGGTACGGTGCGATTTCCTGTTGAAACTCACCCGTTTCAATGGCTTTTAAGGCGCGCAGGTGGCTGGTCAAAGCAAATTCATCCTGATCTTCACGCGACACTTTCCATTGTTCGGCTACTTTCTCGGCAGTCATACCCATACCATAAGCGATTGCGACATTTTCTTCATGTTGGAACATGGCCGGATTCATGGAAACTTTGTTGCCCATCATCGGTACCATGCTCATGCTCTCAGTACCCCCAGCAATCATCACGTCCGCTTCCCCCAGCCGGATACGGTCCGCTGCCAGTGCAACGGATTGCAAACCGGATGCACAGAAACGATTGACCGTCATGCCGGCCACACTATTCGGCAGACCTGCCAATAACAACGCCACGCGCGCGACATTGATGCCCTGCTCCGCTTCCGGCATGGCGCAACCGACAATCACATCGTCAATCGCTGCCGGATCCAATCCTTCGCATTGTTTCATTACAGCATGTAACACATGTACCAGCATGTCGTCGGGACGTACATTCTTGAACATGCCGCGCGGTGCTTTGCCAACCGGTGTCCGTGCAGCAGCTACAATATAGGCTTCTTGAGTTTGCTTAGTCATTGGTTTCTCCGTGGATCGTCGATCTTGGAATACGTCTAAAGTGAATCCTGTCGTAAATTTAGTTTCTCAGTGGCTTACCGGTTTTCAGCGTATGTTCGATACGCGCTTGAGTCTTTTCGGTTGCCAGCAATTCCATGAAGGCGGCACGTTCCAGTTCCAGGAACCAGTCTTCATCGACCAAACTGCCCGGTGTCAGATCACCACCGCACATCACATGTGCCACCTTATTAGCAATCAGATTATCATGCTCGGAGATAAATCCACCTTCGCGCAAGTTAACAAGCTGACTTTGGATCGTCGCAATCCCGGTATTACCCGCCACCGGAATTTCCCGGGCGCGCAATGGCGGGCGATAACCTGCTTCGGCTAAAGCCAGCGCCTGCGCTTTGGCGACATGCAGCAATTCAAAACGATGCATCACCACGACATCGGCAAGGCGCAGATAACCCAATTCTTTCGCTTGCTCAGCACTTTTCGCCAGTTCCGCCATTGCTACTGTCTGGAAATAATATTTCAATTGCGGGAAAGGATCACCGTCTTTGGCAGCTTGCGCGGCTCTGATGGCAAATTCCTTACACCCGCCTCCCGCCGGCAACAATCCAACGCCTACTTCCACCAAACCGATATAAGTTTCCAGCGTAGCCACGGCGCGATCACAGTGCATCACAAATTCGCAACCCCCGCCCAATGCCAACCCATCCACAGCAGCAACGGTTGGAATCATTGAATAGCGCAGTGCTTGCGAAGTTTGCTGAAATAATTTGATCATTCCATCAACTTCAGCCAGTTTCTTGGCCATTAATACATCGGCAAGATCCAGCTCACGAGCTACTTGAAGCACGGTCGCCTGGGTCGATTTCCTTAATTTCTTTAAGAATGACTGAAAAGCAGTGGGCGGCTGATGTGGAGCAGGTGGCGCGTTGCCATGTTGCACATCCGGTTTAGGCCGTTCAGTGGCTTTCTGTAAATTAGCACCGGCTGAAAATGGTGGCTCCGTTTGCCAGATCACCAATGCGCGCCAGTTTTGTTCGGCTTCTTTGATCGCCTGTTGTACACCTTCCAGCACATCCACGCCTATTGTATGCATTTTGCTCTTGAAGCTGAGGATGGCGATTTGATCGCCGGTATGCCATAACCTGACCGCATCGGTTTCAAAGATGGTTTCGCCGTAAACCGCTTCCTCACCGATTAATCGGTCTGGAAAAATCTGGCGTTGATACACCGGCAGTTTTGAACGCAATTGTGTTTTTCCGGATGCCGGGGCAAAAGAGCCTTGCGTTGTATGCACGCTTTGCTTACCGCTCTCGGCAATTGCCATCACCCATTGCGGTAATGGCGCTTGACTCATACTTTTACCGGACGCAATATCCTCTTGAATCCAATTCGCAATCTGCTTCCAGCCAGCTGCCTGCCAGATTTCAAAAGGCCCCTGATTCCAGCCAAACCCCCAGCGCACTGCCAGATCCAGATCGCGCGTATTATCGGCAATCATTTCCAGTTGCACAGCGCAATAATGAAACAAATCGCGGAAAATTGACCACAAAAACTGCGCTTGCGGCTGCTGACTATTGTGTAATGCAGCAAACTTTTCAGCCGGATTGCTATATTTCAGCAAACGTTTCAGATCCTCATCCACTTCCGCAGCCGATAAACGATAGGTTTGTGCTGCCCGATCAAGCACATGGATCTCATTCTTGATTTTCTGATACACCCCGCGTTTAACTTTCTCTCCCAGCGCACCAGTCTCAATCAATCCTTGCAGCCAATCCGGCACGGCAAAATAAGGATGCCAAGGATCTTCCGGTAAAGTATCGCGCATCGTGTTGATGACATGCGCCAAGGTATCCAGACCGACGACATCCGCGGTGCGGAATGTAGCGCTTTTGGGGCGGCCGATCAGTGCACCGGTCAGCGCATCGACCAGATCAAAACCAAAATTAAAGGCCCGGCCATGATGCATCGTCGCCAGCAAAGAGAACACGCCGATGCGATTGGCAACAAAATTCGGCGTATCTTTGGCACGAATCACCCCCTTGCCCAGATAAGTCACCAAAAATTCTTCCAGGTGATCGAGCATTTGCGCGTCGCTGGTTTTGCAGGGAATCAATTCCACCAAATGCATATAGCGTGGCGGATTGAAAAAATGGATGCCGCAGAAGCGGTGACGCAATGCTTCCGGGAAAGCATCGGCTAATTGGTTGATTGATAGCCCGGAGGTATTACTCGCGAAAATGGTTTGTTCGCCGAGATATGGGGCAACTTTGGTGTATAAATCCCGTTTCCAGTCCATACGTTCGGCAATTGCTTCAATCACCAGATCACAGTCCTTGAGCAATTCAAGATGCTGATCATAATTCGCGGATTGAATACAGGTCGCTTTGGCTTTAACCGATAGCGGTGCAGGCTCCTGCTTTTTGAGTTTCTCCACCGCTTTAATCACATTGGCATTGGGATTATCCGCGTCACCCGGTAACTCAAACAGTAATGTTTCGATGTTAGCATTCACCAGATGTGCCGCAATCTGCGCCCCCATCACACCAGCCCCCAGTACCGCTGCCTTGCGCACTAAAAAACTTTTATCAGCCAATTTCGCCTCCCGCTTGATCCGGTTATGGAATAAAACCTTGTTCATGCCGCCTATGGCCGAAAGAGTACAAGCATGAGCCCTAAAGCGCAAGCTTGTTGGTTACAAGATTATGAATTGCGCTTGAGGCGCCTCACGCTGCCCGTAACCTAAAAACAAAAGCCCTCGATCCGGTTTATGAATCGAGGGCCTCAAGAGAGCAAGTTAATTACTTTTCGGAAGTAAAGACAGGGCATCAGCCCCAGATCGCAGCGAACTGTTCTTCGTTAAAACCTACCGTTGCGCGTTTCCCATCGGTAATCAGCGGTCTTTTAATCAGTCGGCCATTGCTCGCCAGCAAAGCCAAAATCTCCCGGCTGGATAATGCAGGTAATTTTTTCTTAATTTCTAATTCGCGGTATTGCACCCCACTGGTATTGAAAAGTTTGTTTAGTGGAACATGGGCGTGTTCGACTATAGCGGCAAGCACTTCCGCTGTTGGCGGGTTCTCAGTGATATCAATAAATTCGTAAGCAACCTCAGCTCGCTGTAAGAATTGTTCCGCCTTGCGACAAGTACCGCATTTCTTGTAACCATAAAGTTTGAGCATATTTATCATAAAAATCATTCGCCACCCTTAGGCCCCCAGAACACAACCCAAGTAATGAAATCCGGCGAGAAATGCTCAAAACGATGTTCCACATGGGCCGCGACAAAAAATACCATACCTGGCTCAAATTTTTGACGCTCTCCGGCGATAACAAATTCCCCGTGACCGGAATGAATAAAATACAGCTCATCCTGATCGTGCGGCGTTTGGATATCGGTATCCTTGGGTACATATAACTCAACCGACATCGAACCATGCGCAAATGCCTGAGCAAACGGCTCACCCATCGGCCATTCCGTACTCGCCTTGCCCGGTATGCGTTGCATCAGATCAGCTAATGTTGCTTTCAGCATTACTATCGCCCCCTATCCTATTTAAAACTACTCTTTTTGATATTGACCATGTATAAGTTAACTCAATAGGCGGCACCAACAATCACCGCATTACCACAGTGCTAAACAAAGCACGCGCAAAAAATGATGATGAAGAATATATCCGATATGTATATGCAAGGAAATATTTTCTGCGAGTAACGAGAAGCGATAAACAGATAATCCACAAAGAATATGTTTGAAAATTTCAATTTTTGAATTTTTGGGAATATTTCTAACCTTGCATTACCGGAATTATATTCCGGATATACAAATATCCCTGCAAGGAACGTTTTCCTTTGACAAAAAATACCGATATGATGGGTTTGAAAGATTTGCTGAATAAACCGATAAAGAGCAAGTATAGACAGCAGTATAATTATGTTGCACCGAATGAAAAACATTCGGTGCAACATGGATTACACCCCCTCGATCTACCGATCTTAAGGTTTTGCTGCCTTTAATAATTTCTCTAGAATATCCAATGCCTTAGAAATGTTATTTATAGTTTCAGCAACTTTTGCCAAATCTTGAATTGCTACAAGAATTTTAGCATTTACCTGCTCGACACTTTCACGAGCTTCGGCATATTCTTGAGTAGCTGCAGCAACGTTTGCATCAACTAATTCACGTATTATATTCAATACTTCTTGAAGTTTATCTCTGAGCTGCTCTTTTCTGCCAATATCAGGTTCCCTAATAATAAGTATTTCAAGCGAATGAGATAATTGTTGTAATTCTGCGCCTAAAGATATATTGGACATTGAGACTCTCCTGTTAATATTGTTAGACTATTCAGTGAATTATTATTTGCTACTTAAGGCATTGATAGCGGATCTTAAATTGTTCATTTCTTGCCCTACGGCTTTGATATCATCAATCGAAAGATTGTTACTCTCGATTGCCTGTATCAATTGCACGTTAGCGACTTTCAATTTTGTCAGCGTTACGATCGCTGTTTTAGATACATGATTTAAATGTTCTCTTTCTACAAAAGCCTGCTTAAATCCGTTAATCGCGATGAGGCGATCAGTATAGCTTGTGCTTTTTTCCAATGCGATGGCGGCATCGGCTCTAAGATTTGAAATAGTTGCATCAAATCCCTGAGCGTTATGAAGCCCTGTTTTATCAAAATCCTTTATAAGCAAATCACATAACTTGTCTATATCCGGTCCTGCATCCTTTACTATGCTCTTAACAGCTTTAGCTTTTTTGGCTTCCACCCAAAACGAACCGATAGCGTGCACTAACTGACCAAGCCCTTCGTATTGAGCGTCACTCAGTTTCTTTCCGCTCACGGATTTAAAGCTATTCACAAAATTATTCGATGCTTGTTTTAACTCGGCTTCTTGAGTTTCCGTGACCAGAGACAATAGCAGTTTTCCATAGCTCGATAATGCTTGAGCCGACTTGACACGCTCGATAACAGATTCTGGCTTTAGTGCTTCATCAAGATTTGGTTCATTTTTATCGTTAAGCAACTTTGCTTTTCCATGAATCGCTATGCTAGTAACGTTCATATCAATAGTCGCAGCTCGAAAATGATTAAATTCTGTCGCAGCAAAATCTCCAATGTCCGCAGATGCTTGTGCGAAACGACTTGCTGCCTCTTTCTGCGTCGAGGTTAGCGCACAGCCCGATAAAAATACTATCATCATTGTGGATGAGAAAATCCAAAGTAGTTTTTTCATACTGCTCTCCAAATTGTTGTTTGTTGTTGTCGGAACCCTAATTAGGGCTTACTCAAAAAGTATACCTAACTAAAAATCAGGGCGTTGTGAGTATTGTCAAAGAATTAAGCATTTAGTATAAAGCTGGGCAGGTTATTGCGTTCTAGCAGCCTTCTGAGAAACCTACTCGGGGAAATCTCTACATGATTGCACATCTTGAACCAGTTTTAACACCACAGCAGCACCACAAATAGTTTTTCTGCCGCCTGAATTTTCTATGGCCGAAACCTGTGCTATCAATACTTATTGCTCTCGAGTGCGCAACCGGAAATCCATCCACTGTTCAATCTTCATCAGAAGCTCAGTGCGCGCAGGTTCTTTTAAAAACAGATGCTGGTGATAACGCAGATTGGGCAGCGCCAAAACTTCGTTATCAGAATGATTCTTCAATGTAGTACGAGCGAAATCCTCATTGCCCCAAGCTGGTGTAATCGGATCATGCGCCGAATAAACCAGATAATAGGGTATTGTGAATTGATCCATGTTACGGCGAAAATGAACAATCTCTTGTTCAACACCTTTCACGTAACGCAGCAGGCTGCGACGGACGATCCAATTATCGGCACGCAAGCGCGCCTTTTCTTCTTCGCTATCGGTCAGATAATCCGTCACCCAATCCGGCGAGACTGGTGTCAGGAGATTACGCAAGCCCGGCCAGGAAGATACTTCGAATAGGCCATCTAATAGGGGCACAGTTATCAATGAGAGCAACTGATTGAATAGCAACAGCGGCAAAGGTTCATTCTGAGGATGCAAAAAATGTGTCTCGGCATGAAAAGACAGCTTGATCAATGGATTTGCCACCAAACCACGCCATCCGGGCGGTTCACTGACAGCAAAAGCCGGTGCCAGAAAAACAATACCCCGCACGCGCTTGGCCGGATCATCTTCATTCCGAATCTGCATCAAATAAGAAGCAGAGACCAGAGCACCCAGGCTGTGCGAGACAATAAACACAGGCCGTTTTGAATCACTCTGTGCATCACAAAGCGCAATCGTCTGCCTGAGTGCACGATCCAGAGTCCGACGCAGCGGTTCCAGATCATGCAACAATGATTGCGCTAGGAAAGCGTCGCCAACTTCCTGTTTGCCTGCACCCGCCGCAAGTGCTTGATCCGCCTGTTGCAGTACCGGATTGGACAGGCCATGCGCGTAAAAATCGAACCCTGCAACAAAAAACTGCCGGGAAAAATAATGCGCCACTTCGCCATAACGCCCGCTATGTTCATTCATGCCGTGAACCAGCAATACACAGGCTGGCGCTTTGATGGGTTCTGACGGAGAAAGCACCCGCACAATCAGCGACCCACTGTCGCCGGATTGATCGATACGGCTTTCTTCTCCCCAACGGGGGTAAGGCTCACTCACGAACTTCTGATGCACACAGCCGGATAGCATCATTGCCAGCATCAAGAAGATACTTGTCACAGCCAATGCAAGGTGCTTGCGGTTTAGTTTCATGACATTACCAAGACGTGATCCCTTCGTCTTATCGGACTTTCGGCCATCGTCCTGGATTACGAGCATCATGTAATACAGCTAAAACGTGCACCAAGTCCTCTTGCACTATATAAAACAAACCGTAAGGGAAACGTGGAAGGAGTGCTCGGCGAACTTTGGGAATCACTTCAATATAAAGCAGAGGTGCTTGTTCCAAGCGTTTTAACTGCAACTCCATTGCAGCAATAAATTCCTCACCCAGACCCGCGCTCTGTATTTCATACCATGCCCGAGCTTCTCCAATTTCCCGTAATGCGCGTGTAGAAAATCTCAGACGGAATGCCATGAACCATCGTTAAGACAGGATTTGACTTGTTCCCACGAGTAACCCGCTTCAGGATTCGCCTCGAACTCTGCCAACCGAGCTTCAAGCTCGGTTTTTAGCTCGGGTGAAATTTCTAAGGCTTCAGGCACTGCGGCAACACTGTCCCAGATTAGCTCAACGAGACGGATTCGTTCCTGCACTGGAAGTTTAAGAATGTCTGCAATTGAAATATTATTCATAGTGGGCATTGTACCCTTTTTCAAGAAACATGCTAAATTGAAGCTAATCGGATATCCAGCTTACAATAAATTTGCTCCGCGCGCCCTGCACCTATCCCCGCGACAAGACCATGGGAAACTGCAAGTTGAGTCAGTTAATTGATGACCAACACCGCATTGCTGATATAAGCGAATGGGCCATCAAACACGCTGATCGCGATCAATACGTATCAGTACTTAAAGATCGTTGTGCCATCCGCTAACCGGCCGCTCGGTTGCTGGCAATGTATTTCTCGTCCCATTACCGTCTTATAAGCAAATTGCGGCCGCTGTTGCCAGGTTAGCAACCATTTCTCGCTGATCAAATGGGAACTGTGATTCAACCCTTCGGCAAGCTCAGGGCGAACAACAAGATGTGGATCCCGTTCGTGGTGAGCCTGTCGAACCACGGGCGGCGCCTGATCCGAAGATTCATCAACGCCCCCTTGTCTATCACTGCGCAATGGAAACTGCTCTAGAATATCCCGATAAAATGCTCGCCGTTTCCAGTAATGCACATGGATACCATCCGGCCCAAACCAAACCGGTTCCTGCTCGTACAACGTAAAATTCCGGCGCGATGCCATATCAATCAATCCTTGATACACGGCTCGAACCCGGCTCACGGTTTCATTTCGGGGCAATCGGCAGAACGGATAAAAAATATTGCGATAGAATGTGTAACGTCGTTCGGACAGATCCTCAATCGAAGCCATCGGCAAATTAGTCACCACAACCTGCGCAGATTGCATCTGTAACTGCTCAACGCACCATTCCACCTGCCGCAAAATTTGTTCCGGTGTCGATTCGTACAAAATATCGTTACCGATATCCGTCAATAACGCAAACGTCGGACATGGTTCAGCCGAAGCAAGCTGCGGCCATAATCCACTCGCATTAATCCCCGGCAATCCGCGCAGCAGCACTTGATTAGCCGATCCATACGCACGTCCATGCCCTACACAGCCGCCAGAATCTCGCTTGACCCGCCAAACCGCTGTTGCATCAGATGGATGACTAGACGTAACGATAAAGTCAGATTGCTGGCGCCGAGCAGGATGATGCGGTTATTAGGAACGGAAGATGAATGCAAAGCCATTCGCAATGATCCGTTTGCTAATCCGGCCGGTGAATCTGGATATCTTGAGTCATATTCTTGTAAAACTTGATATCTTCTTGTGATGGGAATTTGCCAAATTGTTTCTGATGTTCCCTCAATGCTTTCCTCAGATCAGTCCATTTTTCGTCCATATCTAGACCGAAGAAACTAGTACTCGGATTAGTCAAATCCGCCAAGATCCCATCAAAATCCTTCCAGTAAACATAAGATATCGCCGCCAGCGCGACCAATTGCGCTTCTTGTCCGTTGGTTTCCTGATTACTATTCAGTTCACTGGTCCTGCGGCTAACCAAATAACGCAACCGGTTGAGAAATGCCTTAATCGTGCGCGGTGTCGGATCTTTCAGGGCAATCAACGGATGCCAGATTTCCAGCGCTTCAGTAAAACTCTGAGTATCCTTGACCGGTTCCGGGCCGAGCAATGCAATCTTCAGCCGTTGCAGTAGCGGCTTTATCCAGTTCAGCCATTCCATGTCATCCAGTCTATTCAACCGCTGCAACAATACGAAGAACACCATGCAAGCGAGCACCGCGAATAGCGCAAGCGCCACTCCAACCTGTAGCGGCCATTTCTGGAAGTTCTCTTCAGTATAAGCAGGTCTGAATAATTCACCGTCTGCTGACGTTGTCTCCTTGGGTCGATCCGTAACGTCCGTTTGTTTTGCAGAAGATTCTGTCGCTGCCACCTTGTTTTCCCCAGCCATTGCTGGTGACTGAGGTGCCGCAACCGTCGATTGTTTTTGTTCCTTCCGAGTTTGATCCGCTGAATCCATTCCCAGATAAATTCCGGCGGCAATTGCCAGAACAAATAATGATCTTCGAACGATTACCGCCGAAACCGCCAGAATTTTATCAGCGCGCGCCTCGCGCTTTTCATCGCGGATCATTCTGGCTTCCGATTTGGATTGGCTGCTAAGGCTACCCATCAGAAACGCCCTGATCTGCTCGGTTTCCGGCTTAGGCACCGGCACTTCGATATGAATCAATTTATGCAAATAGTCACGCGCCAATCTATTTTGTATGGCACTAGAAGCTTGCCCCCCTTGTCCTGTTTGCCCATTTGCCGGATCGTTATCATGCATTTGCGCCGCATCCTTAAAACCCAGTGTCAAATTGTTCAGCACGTGTATCGGCGCCATGCCGATCACCATGAACAATTCTCCGGAGCTGGACAAAAAGTTGCTGATTTCCAGCACCTTGCGGGTATGCTCGGGGTCGCAGCGATCCAGATCGTCGATAAACAATACCAGCCGTCTTTGTCCCAACAAACGCGTGATCGCCTTAAAATGACTCTCAAACAACAAGCGGGTACCTATTTTTTCGGTAGCTTCACCGGCAGCACCGGTTGTCCGCAGAAGCCCCTGAATGAAGGACATCGGCGCCAAGCCCAGCAATGTCATGCCTTTGATGGCAAGAAATAGTAACAAAGCGGATAACGCGGTCAACCAGGAAACAAAAGCATTAGGGAGTAACACCGGCAAATCCGGGCTGAGAAATTCCATCGCCGATTGAATCGTCTTTTCATCGTCGAGCGACAGCGTCGTGCCGGAACGGTGTTCCATGGTTTTCAGCAGCACATTGGGCGAAGCATAGCAAGCCTGTTTCGTTTCAGGCTGGAATATGCTGGTCAAACAATTCAGCTCATTGCGACGGATGCGCTCATGATTATGCAATTCGTGCAGCACTTTGCACTCGCTTGCACTGAAAAGTCCTTGACAGTACTCGGTGGATTGACATAAACCACCGCCTTTAATGGCTTGTGTCGCGGCACCACAACGCGTTTGATCCCTTCATCACCGTATTTATTCTGAGCAACCTGTTCATGACCGTCGTGCAGGCTGGCCCACTCGGGACAGAGTTGACGGAAACCTTTTTCACCCAGAATGACCGGCTGCTCGATCTTAAGGGTATACAATGCATAGCGCCAAGTCTCGTTCCATTTTCCGGTTTTTGAAAGCCAGGTTCCCATGAATGCTAGGCTGGCAAACAATATCATCAAAAGCGCTTTCCATAACCAGTGCTGCCGCCATAATATACGCAAGCGGAACCATAAACCGGAAAACGACCACCAAGGTTTGATCGCTTGCTTGTGCACATTGGCCAGAATCGAGCCAGCACACTCGGTTCCTCGCGGTGGTGCCAGGCATTGAACCACACCGGTTTTAACCCCTTACGCTTCAAGTTGCCAGACAGATAATTCATCACCGAACTTTTGCCGCTGCCCCACTCGCCGGTAATCGCCAGCGTCAGCGGCGGCCGGGTATTTTCGTTGGTCAGAAAACGTGTCAGGCTGTCTGCAATCAAGCGTGCGCCCAAAAAATCCTGTTCGCCCGGCCCGACCGGATTGTCGGTCACACCCCGGTTCATGGCTGTCGATGATTGCGTCTGCTCATACAGGTGACTCAATCGGGCACGCCACCAGAATACCGTCGCATAGATCGCCAGTGCAATCAGGGAGAGTAGATAAAATCCTGGCGGCGGATAAGAACGATAGGCAATTGCCTGCCAGGTTTTCCCGCCATCCACTGTCTTTAGGATCGTGCCACCATCGCCTGCCGCCCAGCCCTGCTGGCCGTCCGCATGGAACGTGATGCTAAAAAGCCTTGCTTCAGTGCGGCTGGTTTGTGCATCCCAGGTTCTCCCGCCGTCTTCGCTGTGTACGATCAGACCACGATCACCCACCGCCCAGACGCGTTGATCGAGGGAAAACACAGCATTCAGAGCCACATCAATTATGGGAACGCGCTTGAAAACATTTTGTTCGATCGGATACCGCAAGGTATCGGTCCATCCTGGCGCGGCAATGCGATTGGTGTTTGGATTCGGCAGCTGTTTCCAGGCAAACAAGGCCGATCCCAGCAGCAGCAACGTAGCCAATCCGATCAGCCACCAAAAGGCAGATTGATTAAGCCCCGGTTTTTCGTCGTTAGATGCGCTGCTCGATGACATTTCAGATTTTTGCATGGATTGTTTCGTTCAATTCGTCTTTTGGCAATTGATTAGCTGCATTAGTGTTTAAGGAAACTCTGAATAACTGTCATTTCGAGCATAGCGAGAAATCTATGGTATTGATAGCCAAAGATTCCTCACTTTGTTCGGAATGACATATGACAGTTATTCAGAGTTTCCTTAACATCAGCACGATAACTTTCATCACATCAAAACTCAAGCGCAGTGATCCGGTCATTTAACGTTGATGAGCGGAATGGTACACTTGTGTGCATGTTTTTTATTCCTGCCGCACATTTTTATTTGGGTTGTTTTTCCCGGTTACGCTGGGCAACTCAGCATTTAATCGTTCTGACCGGTTTCATTACCATTTCATTCTCCGCCGGGGCGCAGAAACCTGAAACGCCGCAACCCGTCACTCTTGATTCCATCAACATCACCGCCACCCGCAGCGAACGCTCACCGGCGCAGATTCCGAACAGCATTACGCAGATCACGCGCACTCCGCAGCATAACTACCAGCCCGGTGCAACACTGGATGAATTCGCGCGCAGCACGCCAGGAGTATTCTTTCAGAATCAGTTTAACTTCACCCAGGATGTGCGCATTGCGATTCGCGGCTTTGGCGCACGCTCGCCGTTTGGGGTGCGCGGCATTCAAATGCGTGTCGATGGCATTCCGGCCACATTGCCGGATGGGCAAACGCAATTGGATTCGATTGATCCGTCGCTGATCGAGCGCATGGATATTGTGTGCGGGCCTTCCGCTGCGCTGTATGGCAACGCATCGGGCGGCATGATCGATATCGCCACGCGCGAAGCACCGCCGGAGAAATTCGTCGTGATGCCGCGCCAGGTGTTTGGTCAGTATGGTTACCTGAAATCCGAGTTGTTCGTGGGCGGACGGCAAGGGAATTTCGGTTACAGTTTGTATGGTTCGCACTTGCAACAAGATGGCTGGCGCGATCACAGCGCGATGCAAAATACATTTTCACAGGCCAAACTAAATTTCAAAACGAGCGACGATTCGGACTTGATGCTGGTGTTCCGCGAATTTTATTCGCCGCTGTCGAAAGATCCCGGCGCTTTGACCAGCGCGGAGGTGCAGGCCAATCCCCGGCAAGCTTCCGCACGCAATGTGCAGTACAACGCCGGGGAAGAAATCCGGCAGGAGGAGATGGGGGCACGTTTCCGTCACAGGCCGTCTGCTGGCAAAGAATTCAGCGTAACCACGCACCTGCTGCATCGTGATTTTCAAGGTCGCCAGGCATTTTTCGACGGCGGGCAGGTGCAATTTGATCGTTGGGTGGGCGGACTGATGGTACAGTTTGTTAACGATCACATTTTATTTAACCGGCCTAACCGTTTTCTGGCGGGTGTGGATTACGGCATACAAAACGATGACCGGCAACGCTTTAACAACAATTTCGGTGTGCGCGGCGCATTGAATCTGAGTCAGATTGAGCGCGTGCAAAGCACTGGGCCGTTTTTCCGCAATGAATGGAATATCAAAGACAAGCTGGATCTGGTCATCGGCGGACGCTGGGATTGGCTGAATTATCAAGTCAAAGACCAATTTAAAACCGACGGCAACCAATCCGGTTCGCGAACGGTATCACAAGCCAGCGGCACGGCAGGGCTGGTCTATCACCTCACGGAACAGCAGCAAATTTATACACATATCGCTTCGGTATTTGAAGCGCCGACCACCACTGAGTTGCTCAACAATCCGGCGGGAAGAGGCGGATTCAACCCCAATCTGAACGCGCAAACCTCGCTCAGCAACGAACTCGGCTTTCGCGGCAACACGGCGGGATTTCAATACGATACGGCGGTCTTTTTTATCCGCACTTGGGATGAGATTACACCGTTCGAACTCCCTTCCTCACCGGGACGGGCATTTTTCCGCAATGCCGGCCAATCGCGCCGAGTCGGCGTGGAAACACGTCTCGCCACACCGGAATGGAAAGGGCTGCGTGGCGAAGTCAGTTACACGTATTCGGATTTTGAATTCGAAAAATACGTGGTCAACGATGTCAGCCTGAAAGGCAACATTTTCCCCGGAATTCCCACGCACCGTTGGGAAGGATTGGTGCGCTATTCGCACCCGTTCGGTTTCTTCGGGCAAATTCATGTGCATCGGGTCGGCGAGTTTTACGTCAATGACGTCAATACCGCAACCAATCCGGCTTATAACCTCGGGCAGTTACTGGCGGGCTGGGAACTGAAACGCAATGGAATCGAAGGCTCTGTATTTGTTGGTATTAACAACTTATTTGATTCACAATATAATGCAAATACTCGTATCAATGCGGCTCTAGGTCGCTACTATGAACCCGGCCCACCGCTTAACGTGTTTGGTGGAATACGTTTTCGCATTGTGGCGTTTTGAGATGCCTGACACATAGAGATAACCAGAACATGCGAATTAAACTATGATGCTCATTGCTCTAATTATTGATGTTATCTAACCTATTAAAGAGAATTAATAATAATGCTGAAAGATGCGAAAAAAGACAAACAAACAGCCACCGCAGATGGCAAGCTCACGCGTACTCTTCTTGACGGTATAGCACCCAAAGAGACATCCAACATCATTACAAGTAATGGCATCACAACCGAGATCTACCGGCCGGAGTGGCCGATTGGCCCTGATCAGATACGCTATATCATTCATGCCAGTCTGCGCGCTAAAGCTATCAGTGCGTGGCACGTACATGAATATCAGACGGATACTATTTTCGTAACCAACGGATCGATCAAACTTGTGTTGTATGATGACCGTCCTGAATCGACTACGCGCGGTGATGTCAATGTTTTTCTTTTAAGTCGTCTGCGACCTACATTAATTACTATTCCACCGGGAATCTGGCATGGCTTGCAGAATATGGAGAACTCCGACAGTAGCTTCATTAATTACTTTGATCGCCCCTATGCCTATGAAGATCCAGATGAGTGGCGATTGCCATTAAATACCGACAAGATTCCTTACCGATTCTGATATTTAAAGCCCCGGTCATAACTTGATGATAATTCTGATAATTCTCAAATTGGGGCAAATCTAATGAGCTATGGCAATGATTTTATTCTGACATTATTTACCAATGATCCAGATCTAGCGCAAGCTGGAGATGCTGCAGGCATCAATCGGATTGGCCTCGATCTAGAGAGAATTGGTAAAGAAAATCGCCAAGATTCCAGCAAAGCATGGATTCCAAATCATCAGCTGCAAGAACCCCCAGCTATCCGAGACAAATTAACGCATGCTGCATTATTCACGCGCACCAATCCAATACACGCTGGTTCTCGTGATGAAATCAATTATCTGATCGATCAAGGCGTCAGTGTTCTAATGTTGCCCATGTTTCGCACTGTGAAAGAAGCTGCTACCTTTATTGAACTTGTGCAAGGCCGTGCACTTGTTTCCCTACTTGTCGAAACAGCAGCTGCTGCAATGCGATTGCAGGAAATTACCAAACTTCCGGGTATTGATGAGATCCACTTCGGGCTGAATGACCTTTATCTGGACATGAAACTATCCAATCATTTCGAAGTGCTTACCTCCGGCCTTCTGGACATGCTTGCAGATATCGTACTAAGCAAAGAAATACCATTTGGTTTTGCGGGTATCGGTCGGGTTAACGATAGTCGTTTGCCGATACCGGGAGATTTGATATACGCGCAATATCCTCGTCTAGGTGCAACACGAGCATTGGTCGCACGGGTATTTTATACTCCGGATTTTCGCGCACTCGATCTTACCCATGAAGTCAGTGCCGCACGTGCAGCGCTGGATCAGTGGCATCAAGCTCGCGCTGACAAGCAAGCTGCCGCCCTGTTATCACTACGGGCAAAAGTAACTGAATGGACTGTTTGAACAATACTTCTCCATTCCCCGCGCTACTTCAGATGAATTACTCGACATGACCAAGCATGATCTTACTTTCTACGATACCTCAAGAGCTTATTACGCAGGCTATTACCTGCATGGCTTCCAGGAACTGGAAAGCGACGGCAAACTGCAAGTCAATGTTACTAACATGCTCCCAATGCGTTTAAAACTGGCTATTCAGAATACCAATTGGCAGCACTTATTATTTGCAATGGCTCTTTTTAAGCTTCAGCAGGGTGATCAAGAATGGTACTTTTGTATTGATACACACGACGCCAACACTGTAAATGCTGAAAACTATTCCGGCGGATATCACCTGCCACTATTGCAATGCGTGGATGTCTATTTTAAGGTTAACTATAATCCAGATGAAATCGCGCACAACCCTGTACTGAAAGTATTTCATAAGAAAATTCGCAACATATCTCAATTCTTCCCGCTACGGTTAAAATCATTCTTGACTCTTAGCCGAAAATTGATACTTCCTTCCGTTTGGTTCGGATTTAAACCAGGGCTAGGTTACAATCAGCCTTATGATAGCCATTTAGCTGATGCAAAATGGCGTCTGCGTGATCATAGAAATTTCCAGCCACTCGAAAAAATCCTCGCACATCGTACGATTCATAAGGACATCGATATTTTCTTTGTAACCAGTTTTCGCAAGGTCCCTCGGCATGAAGCGGTCATGGAGCATCGCTACAAAATCATAAAAAAACTTGCATGCATACCCACACTCAATAAAGTAATCGGTTTCTCAAATCATAAGTCACTGCCAGAAAAATATGCGGCAGTATTTCATCCGTACCTTAGTCAAGCAGAATATTTCGAAAAATTAGCACGTACTAAAGTCGTCATTTACACACAAGGCACTTCCGGCTGCATTTCATCCAAGTTTGGCTTAGCCATGGCGCTCGGTGTCGCAGTCATTGGCGAACCATTAATGAACAATCCGGAATTACTAGTCACTTACCCCCATCTGAAAGAACAATTCTCTTTTACAAATCCGGATGAAATAGTGGAGCATGCAATCCATCTTGCAACACATCCAGAGAAAGCACGCGAATTGGGCGCTCTCAATGCAGTCATGTTTGATAACCAGCTTGCACCCCGCCCTACTGCAGAATACGTATTGCGTACGCTATCGGCAATCCTCTGATGACATGTGTGAAGCCTCTTGCCGAGCCATGGATATCATCACCTAATTCAACTGTTCCTCATCACACTTATTTGTCGTATGCTGAACCGGAAGGATAAAAAGCCGGTACTGCGGCTGCTAGAGCAGAACTGAAGCACACCATGAAGGGGATCAGACCTAAGAATTCTTGTTCTTACGAAGAATAATCCCAACAGTCGTTGGGTGCAATTGATAGCACATAACCAACAAGGCGGATTCATTCTTATGTTATTTTTAATAATTTAACAATAAGTTAACTTGCAATATTGTTTACTCTATTTTTTATTATGGTAATCCTGTTGGAAAATTAGAGTTAGAATAGATTTGCCTTGGCCATAACCCACCGGATTGCAAGAAGGAAACCTAATATGATCACCGCCGCACTTTACGACGCGAAGCCTTATGACCGCGAATACTTCGACCGTGCCTTGGGCCACGAGCGCATTGCTTGGCAGTTTCATGAATTCCGCCTCGGTGCACAAACCGCTGCCACCGCCGACGGGATGCGCGTGGTGTGTATCTTTGTAAACGACCACGTGGATCGTACCTGTATCGCCGGACTTGCCAAAGGCGGCGTAAAACTCATTGCACTACGCTGTGCCGGGTTCAACAACGTCGATCTTAAGGCTGCTCAGGAATTCGGCATCGCGGTAGTACGCGTACCGGCCTATTCGCCCCACGCCGTCGCGGAACACGCCATCGGCTTGCTACTTACTCTCAACCGCCACATCCACCGCGCCTACAACCGCGTCCGTGAGCACAACTTTTCACTCAATAGACTGGTCGGCTTCGATCTCGCTGGCAAGACCGTGGGCATTATTGGTACGGGCAAGATCGGTCGCATCACCGCCCAGATCTTTCGTGGCTTCGATTGCCGCGTCATCGCCCACGACCTCATGCCGACCGCAGATTGGGCCGCCCAGCACGGCATTGAATACACTTCCCTGACCACCTTACTGCAAAGTAGCGACATCATTTCTCTGCATCTCCCGCTCACCCCGGAGACCTTCCATTTCTTCCATCGCGACACTATCCAGCAGATGAAACACGGCGCCTATCTCATCAACACCAGCCGCGGCAAACTCATCGACACCACCGCGCTTCTCGATGCGCTCAAAACAGGCCACCTCGGCGGCGTCGCCCTTGATGTCTACGAGGAAGAAGAAGGTGTTTTCTTTGAAGACCATTCCGAACATCTGTTGCAAGACGACGAACTCAACCTCCTGCTCACCTTTCCCAATGTACTCATCACCTCGCACCAGGCATTTCTCACGCGAGAAGCTCTCGGTGAAATCGCGCGCGTTACCACCGAAAACATCCTTCGGCTGGATGCCGAGCAGCCACCGCTTGACGGGACGGCACTTTAAAAAGTCATAACATAAGCAGGGGCGTTCCAGCATCGACTTGTCACTGCGTGGCCTTGCGGCATTTCATCAAATAAAGAGGAGATGCTTAACAAGTATTGAGACCAGCCAACAGGAATGATACATTGACACGCATTGTTCTATGATCTGTGGGAAGGAGAATCAAATGATCCATACGCTCTCGGTTTTAAAGTTTCTTGTACTAATAACGCTATGCAGCAGCTATTTCTTTCCATTCTTTGCACAAGCCCAGCGCATTCAAACAGAATTTGAGGTTCGATTAATTGCCAGTGGATTGCAATTTCCCTGGGGTATGGCGTTTATGCCGGATGGCAATGTATTGGTAACCGAAAAAATTGGCCAATTGCGCATTATCACGCCGGATGGGCGTGTGTCGGAACCCATTAAAGGTGTGCCCGCTGTTTTTTTCCAGCAGCAAGGCGGCTTGCTGGATGTTGCGTTGGATCCGGAATTTTCCAAAAACCGCCTGATTTATTTGTCTTATGCTGAACCGGAAGGATCAAAAGCCGGTACTGCGGTTGCCAGAGCCGAGCTGAAGAATGGCACTCTGGAAAATTTGCAAGTGATTTTCCGCCAGTTGCCAAAAACGGAAGGCCCGGTGCATTTTGGTTCACGCCTGGCCTTTGCGCCCGATGGCAATCTGTTCATCACCTTGGGCGACCGCGGCGATTACATGGAAGAAGCGCAGAATTTGAGCAACCATATCGGCAAAATAGTCCGTATCCGCCCCGATGGTTCAGTACCCGCCGATAATCCTTTCGTCAATAATCCAAAAGCCAAGCCGGAAATCTGGTCGTACGGTCATCGCAGTGTGCAAGGGGCTGCGATCCATCCCCAAACCGGCGCGTTGTGGATTCATGAACATGGCCCCAAGGGTGGCGATGAGATCAATATTCCGCAGCCCGGCAAAAATTACGGCTGGCCCAAGGCCAACTACGGCTCACATTACAATGGCGTACCGATAAAAGATGAACATGCCGAGCAGGGTTTTGAAGAACCGATTCATCACTGGACGCCTTCCATCGCACCTTCCGGCATGGTGTTTTACACCGGCAATCAGTTTCCAAGGTGGCGTGGCAGTCTGTTTGCGGGTACCTTGGCGGGTCGGCAATTAGTCCGCTTGGCAATCGACGATAAGAAAATTCTCAACGAAGAGCGGTTATTAACCAATACGCTGCGCTTCCGCGATGTGGAACAGGGCCCTGACGGCGCGTTATATTTATTGACGGACGAAGAAAACGGCAAGCTGTTGAAGCTGATACCGAAGTAAAGGCTCAATCCCGCGCAAACTAGGCTAGAATGAAGCTTGTTTTATATTTCCCTGTTGATCGCCCTTAAGCGGAAATTGACCGGCCCGCAACAAATACCAATTTTTCTGAGCAGTTACCTTGATGGATACCATTGACCTCAAAAATCCTACGCTTTATATCAATCGCGAGCTGAGTCTGCTGGAATTTAACCGGCGTGTTATCGAACAAGCCAAGGATGACAGCTTGCCATTGCTGGAAAGACTGCGTTTTCTATGTATTGCCAGCACCAATTTGGATGAGTTTTTCGAAATCCGCGTCGCCGGTTTGAAACAACAAGTCAAATACAGCTCCGTGCAAACCGGAGCGGATAATCTGTCGCCGGCAGAAGTGCTGGCTCGTGTCAGTGAAACAGCGCATTTGTTTGTGGAAGAGCAATACAGCGTATGGAATGACATGATCATCCCTGCGCTGGCCAAGGACAAAATACGATTACTGCGCCGCACGCAATGGAAACCCTTGCTTAGCCGCTGGGTGCATCGCTATTTTAAGGATGAAGTATTGCCTGTGCTCAGCCCGATTGGCTTGGATCCTGCGCACCCTTTCCCTAAAGTTCTGAACAAAAATCTCTATTTCATTATATCGTTGGAGGGAAAAGACGCCTTTGGACGAGACTCGGGACTGGCCATTGTGCAAGCACCCCGCTCATTGCCCAGGATTGTTCAGATTCCAGCAAAATATAGTGGCGGGAATCATGATTTTGTCATGTTGTCATCGATCATTCATGCGCATGTGAGTGATCTGTTTCCCGGTATGAATGCAACCGGTTGCTATCAATTCAAAGTAACGCGCGACAGTGATTTGTTTATCGACGATGAGGAAATTGACGATCTGCTGCGCGCCCTAGAAGGTGAATTGCCTTCGCGGCGATTCAGTGATGCCGTGCGCCTGGAAGTTGCAGATAATTGCCCGGACAATCTCAGCAGTTTTTTGCTACAAAAATTCGGATTACAACCAAGCGATCTGTATCAGGTCGCAGGGCCTGTCAATCTGGGGCGCTTGCTCACGATTTGTGATTTGGTTGATCGCCCCGAATTAAAATTTACTGGATTCACACCAGACATACCCAAGCGTTTGCTCAAAAATACCAATATTTTTGATGCGCTACACAATGGCGACATCTTGCTGCATCATCCATTTCAATCGTTTGCGCCGGTTATTGACTTTCTGCGGCAGGCTGCAGCCGATCCCAATGTACTATCGATCAAGCAGACGCTTTATCGTACCGGCGTTGATTCGGCAGTCGTCGAAATATTAAAAATAGCAGCGCGTGCCGGCAAGGAAGTCACTGTAGTAATTGAGTTGCGGGCACGATTCGACGAAGAAGCCAATATCGAACTGGCCAGTGAATTACAGCAGGCTGGGGCGCATGTGGTATATGGCGTAGTGAATTATAAAACCCATGCCAAAATGATCCTGGTGGTCAGACGGGAAAGCCGCACCTTGCGCCGCTATGTCCATTTGGGAACGGGTAACTATCATGCGCGAACTGCGCGTTTATATACTGACTACGGTCTGCTGACTTGCGACAAAGCGATCGGAGAAGATGTCAACAAGATGTTTCACCAACTGACTGGTCTGGGCCGGGCAGGTAAATTGAAAAAGCTTTTACAATCACCTTTTACACTACACAAGGGCATACTCAACTATATCGAGAAAGAAATCAGCGCTGTTAATGCAGGAAAAAAAGGCTGGATTATTGCCAAAATGAATGCACTGGTTGACCCCGAAATCATCGCCGCACTGTATAAGGCTTCGCAGGCCGGCGTCAAAATCGATCTGATCATCCGCGGCGTTTGCTGCTTGCGCCCAGGAATCAAAGGTATTTCGGAGAATATTAACGTACGTTCCATCGTAGGCCGCTTTCTGGAACATACCCGCGTTTATTATTTCCATAACGGCGGTGAAGAATTGGTATTTTGCTCCAGCGCTGACTGGATGACGCGCAATTTACATTACCGGGTGGAAGTGTGTTTCCCAATCGAAGAAAAACGCACCAGTGACACTGTGATTAAATATGGATTATTAAGTTATCTCTCGGACAACACACAGGCCTGGTCACTGCAAAGCGATGGTTCGTATAAACGTTTAAAACCAGGCGCTTCTAAACCCCGTTCGGCACAACAACTGCTGCTGGAGCATTATTGCGATTTGTCTTAATTGACTATCAATTTAATATCAGCAACCTGTAGAAAATCTTGCTCAGTACCTAAATCAACGAGCGTTAAAGGATGTTTATCCAGCCAGTCTGGCGGAAAATCCAGATTAATTCTGTTTTTGTTCACAGTGATACTTATTTTCGGAAGATTGCTATTGGATCGGCTTCTGTGCAGAACGACAGCTAATCTCAGCAAAACACAAAGCCTCATAATCGAAACCCTTCTAGACGGGGTTATGGGCTCGAATTCTTCCAGTGGAAACTTCCTGCGATGACTTCGAACCAGCATTGCCAGCTTGATTTGCTCTTGGCGGGAAAAGCCTGCCAGATCCGAGTTAGCCGTTAAATAGGCACCATGCCGGTGATACTGATTATGCGCTACCGATAGACCGATTTCGTGAATAAGTGCCCCCCACACTAATAATTTCAGGTCCATTTTCTCATCCAGTTCCCAGTCAGCTCTAACCTGATGAAAAAAATTCTCAGCCGTCTCCCTCACTCGATCCGCCTGCTCCATATCAACACTGTATCTTTGCGCGACAACCATAATGGTTTTGTCTCTAATATCCTCATTATGTACCCGGCCAATCAGGTCATACAACAAGCCTTCGCGCAGCGCACCTTCCGATATATTCATCTTATCCAGATTCAGGGCTTCAAAAACCCCGCACAATATCGCCACTCCACTGGCAAATACAGGTCTTCTGCGTTCGGATAAACCTTCAAAATTGATCAATGCGCTGTCGCCAATCGCAATGAGTGACTCAACGAGCCGTGTCAGCGCTGAAGCTGTGATGCCCGTGTCACACCAACCTTGCACTTGCACTATATCCCGTATGGTCATAATGGTTCCGGAAGATCCCAGCGCATGATCCCAACCCATTTTCTTATAGGTCGTCTCGATCGATTCCAGTTCCTGCATCGCAAACAAAACTGCCTTACGCATTTTCTTGGCTTTTATCTTGCCATCCTCGAAAAAGCGCTGCTGCATATTGACGCATCCCATATACAGGCTCTCGGTATAGTATGTATCAAACCCGCAGCCAATGATTACTTCCGTACTGCCCCCGCCGATATCAACAACCAGACGCTTATTGACTTCATCGTATAAGCTGTGCGCAACACCGGAATAGATAAGCCTGGCTTCTTCGCGCCCCGCGATGATCTCGATCGGATGACCCAGCGCACTATAGGCTTGCGACAAAAAATCCCCGCCATTTCGCGCCTGACGCAGTGTATTGGTCCCCACAGCACGAACATTCACGTGAGGAATATCCCGGATGCGCTGCCCAAATCGCTGCAAGCACTCAAGCGCCTGCTGCATGGACTCTTCCGACAACTCCTGCTTGTTATTTAATCCTGCAGCCAACCTGACCATCTCTTTCATACGGTCAATGATTTGCAGGCGGCCATCCACCAGATTAGCAACAATCATATGAAAACTGTTTGAGCCTAAATCGACAGCGGCGTAGGATTCATCCATGTTTGGTGTCATAGAAATGTTAAAATGTGCGAATCAACGAAGGAATTTCATAACAGGCTCATGCAAGCACATCAGCTGATCATCATGCGGCATGCAAAATCAGACTGGTCTGAAGTAGACAGATCTGATTTCGATCGGCCTTTGACAGCACGCGGAAGAAGAACTGCAAAACTTATGAGCGAATGGCTGAAGCAGAAACAATATCGCATAGACCGAATCATTTGTTCACCTGCATTGCGCGCAAAACAAACCTGCCAGTTGGTATCAAAGGAACTGGGCATACCCCAGAATAGTATTCTTTGGGAAACCGGGATTTATGAGGCATCATTAAATAACTTGCGCTCCCTTGTCAATCAACACAGCGAAGGAATTCATACGTTACTAATCATTGAAGTGGTCTCCTGCAACTGTCCAACCTGAGAGTAGAATTAAGCTCTGATATGGGTAGTTAATCAAGCTCAGGCAGCCTGATGAATTGCTTGATATTGATAATAAACCTCATTGGGAGTTTGGTTATCAAGACCTTGATGAAAG
>CAMCBD010000038.1 GCA_945872825.1 Nitrosomonas ureae | reverse complement strand
AATTTGTTTTTAAGGGCAGTCTGATGACGACAAATTACTTGCCTGAAAATGCCATACCAACGATTGATCGTGTTACGATTTTTACCTAACAGCAGAGCTGCTTTGCTGGCGGGTATATCAATGCAAAAGCATTGAATTATTTTTCTAATGTAATAATCGCTTAATTTACTGTTTCTTAACATCTTACTAGACTAACAGATTGTATCTCCTAGTCTAGAGCCATACATATTACCGAGGTTAATTTACGCACCCGCATTCCCTTGATCAGCCGCTTTGCGATACCATTCCACCGCTTTCTTGTCATCTTGAGGTACGCTTCGACCATCGGCATACATTAAGCCAAGGCTATCTTGAGCTAACGCATTCCCTTGATCAGCCGCCTTGCGAAACCATTCCACCGCTTTCTGGTCATCCTGCGGTACGCCTCGACCATAAACATACATAAAGCCGAGAGCATTTTGCGCATCCGCATCTCCCTGATCGGCCGTTTTGCGGTACCACTCCACCGCTTTCTTGTCATCCTTCGTCGTGCCCCGGCCTTCGGCATACATTTCGCCAAGCATAGCTTGTGCTAAGGCATTATTTTGTGTGGCGGCATCCAAAAACAATTTTTGGGCTTTTTGATACCATTCGGCGGCTTTCTTAGTATCTTTGGAAACGCCGTAACCATTTTGGTACATTCTGCCGAGGTTGTTATGTGCTAGAGCAAATCCTTGTCTGGCAGATTTCCGGTACCACTCTATGGCTGCCGTCAAATCTTTTGTCACGCCATTACCATTCTCATACATCAAACCCAGAATATTTTGCGCTCTGGGGTTATTGTATTCGGCAGCTTTTCTCGCCCAGAAAAGCGCTTCAACAAAATCTTTTCTAACACCCAATCCATTAAAATAAAAAGCGCTGAGCCGCGCTTGCGCATCGACATCGCCTTTTGTTGCAGCTTCTTCCAATTCCGTGGCGTTTACGGTCTCGGTCCAACCGGACGGCACCGCCGGAGATACTTTTGCCGGAGGCTTCATGGGCGGCTTCACCGGTGCCGGTTTATCATTCGCACTGGGTTTTTCTTCGATATCATTTCCCGTTACGGTTTTCTCAAGTGCAGCTTCGGCGGTAGCCGGTGCGACGGTTTCCGTTTCGCGAGGAAGATTAACCGATGTACCATTTATGGGATTTTCAGGCGCTTTGAAAGGAGTAACTGGTGGAGGGGAAAAAAGATTTGTTTCATTTGTTGAGCCTTGCGTGCCGAAGTACAGCGCACCTCCAAGCGCAATGACCGATGCGGCACCGATAATAGTCATTGAGTTGGAGGATTTATTAGGTGGTTTTGGCGGTGGATTGTAACCAATGACAATTCTTTCCAGCGTTCCGATTAAAGTTTCGACATCCGAATGAAAACGAAGATCGCTAATTTCAAGCGCATGGCGGTGAATTAGCGGAGCAATCGGATCGGGCAATTGTGATCTTTTCGGCATAACAGCGCCACCAACCAAAACAGGAATTGCTCTAATCTTGCGTTCCAGAATCGCAGCAATCTCAAGCCGCACAAAATCATCCGGATCATCCAGCCGTCTTTGACCGGTGGAATCCTTGATATCCAGCCACTGCTTACCGATCAGAATAATGGCAACATCCACGGCAGCGAGCTGCTTTTGAATGACTTCGGTAAAGTCTTCTCCCGGTTCAATATGTTCTATGTCCATAAAGATACGATTGTGCCCGAAATGATTAGCTAACCGGTCATATAACCGGCCTGCATAAGCGGCACTATCGTCTCGCCGATAACTGATAAAAATTCCTGACATAGCGTTTACCCACTAATTTCCGGATTGATATTACGCAAATTTTGCAGCAAGGCCAGCCGGATAACAAGATAAACTATCGTTTTATTTGTATCCTGATGATTTCCATGGACGAACAATCAAGCCTGTTAGCATTATTTACCAGCAGTTTTCTCGCAGCCACACTGCTTCCGGGCGGATCTGAAGCCGTACTCGTGGGTGTCTTGCTGGCATACCCTGAACTGCATTGGCAAGCGCTTGTTCTGGCGACTATTGGCAATACGATGGGCGGTATGAGCTCTTATTTAATTGGCCGGTTTTTACCGGATGAAAAAACCTTATTGAAAAAATCGGGGGGCAGTACACGAGGATTGGAGTGGGTGCGTCAGCATGGTACCCCTATTCTACTGTTATCCTGGGCACCGCTGATTGGTGATCTTTTATGCGTCGCTGCCGGTTGGTTACGGGCTAATTGGCTATGGGCTTTAGCATTTATTGCTGCGGGGAAGTTTGCCCGCTATTGGGTGATTGCTACAGCGATCAATTAATTGGATGCACGATTCAGTTTATTCGTTAGTATGAATAAACTGAATCGTTAAATTCTTTAACCGAGATTAGTTTTCAAACAACTTCTGTAGTTCTCCGGACTGATACATTTCAGTCACGATATCCGAACCGCCAATAAACTCGCCATTCACATACAACTGGGGAATCGTCGGCCAGTTTGAGTAATCTTTGATACCCTGCCTAATTTCCGGATCTGCCAGCACATCGACAGAAAAAATATTATCAACACCACAAGCTTTCAGAATATTCACGGCATTAGCCGAAAAACCACATTGCGGTTGCTCTAAGTTGCCTTTCATATAGAGGACTACCGGATGTGTGGTAATTTGTTGTTCGATTAAATCTTCAACATTCATAGTGTTAATTTCTCCAAAAGATCATTCCAAAAGTTTTTATACAGAAACAAAAACAGCGTCATTAATTACTACATTAATTCTTTATATAGCTTACGTAATAAATTTCAATTGACCGCCGCTTACGCGCATTATGCCAGCCAAATCCGGGTAGGAACAAATATTACTAAAATCCCTATCCCCAAACAATCGCCTGCACTCAGCCGCTTGATCATAGCCATGCTCTAGCAGCAACCATCCGTTATTAACAAGATAATCCGGCGCTGTAGCGATAATATGGCGAATACATGCCAATCCGTTGTCACCAGTCGATAGCGCCATTTGTGGTTCAAAACGCAAATCACCTTGTCGCAGGTGCGGATCATTTTCTGCCACATAGGGCGGATTTGATACAATCAGATCAAATTTCTCCCCGGAAAGTTCATCGAACCAGTTTCCTGTTCTAAGAGAAATATTATTCACTTCCAGATTCGCAGCATTCCACCGAGATACCGCGATCGCTCCCGATGACAAATCAATCGCAGCTACTTGTGATTGCGGGCGATGCTTTGCGAGGGTAATAGCGATTGCACCGCTACCCGTTCCCAAATCCAGTATCTTACAAAACTGATTGTCCGGTATTAGTTTCAATGCCAATTCAACCAGCAATTCAGTCTCCGGACGGGGGATTAAAACCGCTTCAGTGACTTTAAAAGTCAGATCGTAAAAGTCTCGTCGTCCAATCAGATAGGCAACCGGTATGCCATCAACACGCTGCCTAACCAAACGGGAAAATTCATCAGTCTGTTGCGAAGTTAGTACTTGATCTGGATAAGTCAGTAAAAAGGCATGATCTACATCTAACACATGCTGTAATAGCAATCGCGCATCTACTCTATCAATCTCTCGATAGGCCGATGTTAATGCCTGTATTATGGTTTCTGGCTGCATAGCCTCACATTAACTGCAAGGCAAACTACTCTTGAACCGAGGCTGCCAGTAATTCCGCCTGATGTTCAGCCATTAATGCTGAACAAAGTTCATCGATATCACCATCCATAATCTGATCCATTTTATAGAGTGTCAGATTAATTCGATGATCAGTCACACGCCCTTGAGGAAAATTATAAGTACGAATCCGTTCTGATCGCTCGCCAGTACCTACCAGCGACTTTCTCGTGGCGGCTTGTTCGGCATGTTGTGCCCGCATTTGTTTGTCATGAATACGAGCAGCCAGCACACTCAGCGCTTGCGCTTTGTTTTTATGTTGCGAACGCCCATCCTGACACTCTACGACAATACCGGTCGGTAAATGTGTTATGCGCACAGCCGAATCAGTTTTATTAATGTGCTGACCACCCGCACCAGAGGCACGATAAGTATCAATACGCAACTCAGAAGGATTCAGCACCACTTCACTGACTTCATCCGCCTCCGGCATAACGGCCACGGTACACGTTGAGGTATGCACACGTCCTTGCGTTTCGGTAACAGGTACTCGTTGAACACGGTGGCCTCCGGATTCAAATTTAAGCCGGGAATACGCGCCCTGCCCAATGATTTTGGCGATAATTTCCTTATACCCGCCGATCTCAGACAAGCTTTGTGAAATAATTTCAACCTGCCAGCCGCGTCTTTCCGCAAAACGGGAATACATACGAAACAAGTTACCGGCAAATAGCGCAGATTCATCTCCCCCAGTTCCTGCACGTATTTCCAGGAAAATATTTCGTTCATCATTAGGGTCTTTCGGGAGTAGTTGCTTCTGAATTTCCGATTCCAGCTTAACAAGCTTCTCTTTCCCGGCTTGTATTTCAGCTTCCGCAAAAGAATGCATTTCCCGTGCGGTTTGTATGTCGCGCTCGCTGAGCTGATAAGCACGGTAGAGTTCAACAATCGGAACAATTTCAGAATGTTCTCGCGTGAGCTTGCGGTAGTTATCCAGATTGGCTGTTACGGATTCGCTGCTCAGCAAATGATTTAATTCTTCCAAACGCACACTCAAGCGAGTGAGCCTGTCTGTAATATTCCTGTTCATTGTGGGCGATGCAATTGGTAGAGTCGATTAATCAACTCGACTAATTCCTCACGTTCATCAGCCGTTGCATGATTCAATACACTGGAAGGCACATGTAAGAATTTATTAGTTAGGCTATTACTCAGTGATTCAATAACTTTCTTGGGATCTTCACCCTTTTCCAGTAGCTTGCTTGCACGCGCCAGCTCATGTCGGCGATAACGCTCTCCCTGATCACGCAATGCACGAATGGTTGGAACCATTTCTCGTGTAGCCAGCCAACGCATAAAATCCACCACGTTGGAATCAATAATGGTTTCAGCTTGAGCAACTGCACTTTGGCGCGAATCCAGTCCTTCTTTTACGATTTCTGATAAATCATCGACATAGTAGAGAAATACGTCATCCAATTCCGCCACTTCAGATTCAACATCGCGTGGCACGGCCAAATCTACGATAAATATAGGCCGATGCTTACGTATCTTAATAGCACGTTCAACCATACCTTTACCAAGTATGGGCAATGGACTTGCGGTACAAGTTACAACAATGTCATGGAGTGCCAATTGTTCCGGCAAATCGCTCAGGGTAATAGCTTGCGCATTAAAACGACTGGCCAATGCTTCAGCACGTTCCGTTGTACGGTTCGCAACGGTAATTTTTTTTGGATTACGCGCGGCAAAGTGATTGGCGCATAACTCAATCATTTCCCCGGCGCCGATAAACAAAACGCGTTGATCGCTGATATCGCCAAAAATCCGCTCCGCCAAACGCGCAGCCGCAGCAGCCATCGATACCGAATTGGTACCGATCTCAGTTGATGTGCGAACTTCCTTGGCGACATAAAATGTTCGTTGAAACAGTTTATGTAACATTAAACCCAGGGTACCCGCATGTTCTGCTGACTTCACCGCACTTTTTAACTGACCCAGTATCTGCGGCTCACCCAGAACCATAGAATCCAATCCGCTGGCAACCCGAAATGCATGTTTCACTGCTAGTTCGCGCGGAAACTTATATAAATAGGGATCCAGTTCACGGGTCTGGAGGTGATGAAAATCCGCCAGCCAAAACATGGCGTCTTCCGGCTTGTCGGTACAGCAATAAACTTCGGTACGATTACAGGTGGACACAATAGCCGCTTCTTTGATGGGGTTTCGCCCAACCAAATCGCGTAACGCATGCTCCATTGTGTTTTCAGGAAAAGTAACCTGCTCACGCACATCCAGCGGCGCAGTATTGTGATTAATACCAAAGGCGAATAACTGCATGAAAGATAATGTTAGTCTATGAAAGCAATTAGCAAGAAATAACTAAGCATTATAATATTAGGGACCCTTAAATACCATCAATGAAAAACATTTATTTTTATATTCCTTGTCTACCACACAGCAATTCTATTAATGCCATGGTGTAATCGGAATAATTGAAATACTATTTTTAGGCGAACCCTCAATAATTCGGTCGCTATAAGTCAAATACACCAGAACATTTCTTTTTGCATCATAAAAACGAACTACTTGTAATGACTTGAACAATAACGATGTACTTTTTTTAAACACTTCTTTACCATCTTCCTGACCATTCTTAATTTTCTCCGGCAGAGATATCGGTCCAATCTGGCGGCAGGCAATAGAGGCATCAGAAGTATCCTCAGCAATCCCCACTACGCCACTGACCCCTCCGGTTTTAGCTCGGCTTAAATAACAAGTCGCTCCAGCAACATCGGGATCGTCAAAAGCTTCAATAACAATCTTATCGTTGGCCCCCAACATCTTGAATTTAGTTGAAACACTACCAATTTGCTCAGCCACAACAATGCTGGATGTGAATAGAATTAAGCTCAGAGTCAACAAAATATTCAATGTTTTCTGTTTTTTAGTATTTACCTGACACTGCATAGATTCTCTCCTAATGACTTAAAACAATAAACAACCCCGTGCCAAGACCACGGGGAATCGCAAGTTTAATTTTCAATATTTACATCGAACGCGGCTTCTTTAAATTCGCATTGCATAACAATCGCCCGATATTGTTACTGGTCATCTGATCATTGAGTCTTAAGAAACCAGTTAGTTTCATTATCACCTTATTGATCATTGGAATTCACAGAATAGTAATCTTGACACACCATCTTCAATCCTATCAGTTCGTGCGAACAATGCATTGGTTTAGTTATGCATCTACTGATGATTCTTAACCGGATTAAATTGAAATAGCAGAATGGTAATAACCAGATAGTTGGTAGGCGCGATTGGATTCGAACCAACGACCCCCACCATGTCAAGGTGGTGCTCTAACCAACTGAGCTACGCGCCTGGGAAGAGCGGATTCTAACCGAAACAGCTAGCTGCTACAAATGATATGTGCATTTGCAGCTAAAATAGTATTTGACAACTATGCTAGCAGAGAATCAAGCGATGAGTTCCACTTTACCGCTATCCAAATGGTATATTCCACCCACAATGCGAATTCTCTTTTGGTCGTGATAGAAATCTAAAACAGGCGTTTTGCTTCTCAATCTTTCGACTGTCATGATGACATTCATTTTGGTCACATTAATTAATCGACTGCTTGATGTATCATTAACCGCTCTGACAGCAGGTGCAATCGCACTAGCTAATAATTGGATATGGCCTGGAAAATCTTTGTGGTGATCAACTGCATCCATGGCTGCCTTCACAGCACCGCAACTTTCATGGCCAAGAACCATAATTAACGGCGTATTCAGGACAGCAACTGAATATTCAATGGTAGCGATGTTATCGTTAGTCAAATAATTACCGGCCCCACGCGCAACAAAAAGATCGCCTTGTGCCTCGTCAAAACAATGCTCCGGGCTGGCTCTGGAGTCGGAACAACCCAGTATTGTGGCATACGGATTTTGACCGCCAATCAAAGCGGATTGTATATCATGAAAATCCAATGGCTTGGATTTCCCGGAAACATAGCGCTCATTGCCTTGCATCAATCTTTCCAATGCTTGATCGGGTGTTAAAACATTTTCCGGTTTCGGCGAAAGTGCGCCAGAAGTATTAGCCGATTTGCTCGCACGGGCATTTGTGATCCCCGCACGAATCATTCCAAAGCCTAAAGCAGTTGCAGCAGATAACTTGAGAAACGATCGCTTACTGACATTTAAATTGCAATCTTCGGCTTGATTATTATTTTTTTCACATCGATGACACATACTGAAAATCCCATGTTTAAAGTTAACCAAAGTAACCAATTTTATACTTTCTGATACGATCAATCGCGAGGCAAGATTAGACTTGCGCTAGCATTTCAGAAAAATTATCGGCCAGTTTAATTTAGGTAGCAAAGTCGACTTGCCCCGTTTTCTCATCTGGTTTATTACTTTTATGTATTATCACGCAGAACCCAATTGTCAATAATGTCCAAAAGCTGAATTTCGAGTATACTGCCCCGCTGCTAGAATTATCCAGCGAAAGAAAAAATTGATCTGGAAGCAATGTGTTAACACAGAATAAGAATTCTACATTTATAAATAATGAATTGGCATTTGCCAGGGAGAACATATGTACAAGCTATTACCAAGCGTTTTACTATTTTTGATACTTACCATGCCGCATAGTGTTTTTGCCCATGAAGGGGAAGAACATGCGCACAATGAACCTGCCGCAGGGTCTTCAACACAATTGGAGAGCGGTAATGGGTGGCGAGTTATTCGTTCGCTTGAAATAGGCACTTCAGGAAAATTCGTTCACATGGTACTTATTGACCATAATGTCTATACCGATAAAACTATTTATAGTGCTGCTATCAATAGAATTTGCCCTGCCGATACCGAATTTTGCAGAATCAGATTCTGGAGTCAAGAGCGCTTTATACCGGAAAAAGTTTCTCTAACAACCGAGCAAAATAAACAATTAAAATCCGAGTATTTAGTGAATAAGACTGCTGGAACTCATCAATTACGTTGGTCTTGCAGCGTTGATCCCGATAAGAAACATTGCTTCTAGAATTAAAACGCCGCAACAACACGCAATAAACTTGGATAAGTAGTGCAAAAATAAAAGAAATTACGCTATTGTAATTTTAGATATGTAAAGCACGCTTATCCACGCCAAGAGCAGCTTCATGAAACACTTCCGATAGAGACGGATGAGCATGAACAATACAAGCAATGTCCTCGCTGCTGGCTGAAAATTTCATCGCCATTACCGCTTCTGAAATAAGTTCTGAAACATGCGGTCCGATCATATGAACACCCAATACACGATCAGTTTTTTCATCTGCTAATATTTTAATAAATCCGCTGGTCTCACCCATGGCACGCGCACGTCCGTTAGCAATAAAGGGAAACTGCCCGGCTTTATAGGCGATGCCGGCAGCTTTCAATTCCTGTTCATTTTTCCCCACCCAGGCAATTTCGGGTGCAGTATAAATAACCCAGGGTACGATATTGAAATCGACCGGCTCATTTTCACTCACTTGCCCTTTCTCATGGTGCATGATCATTTCAGCTACAGTCACGCCTTCTTCAGATGCTTTATGCGCCAACATTGGGCCGCGCACTACGTCTCCCACCGCATAAACGTTAGTCAGATTGGTGCGGCAGTATTGATCAACTGCAATAAATCCCCGCTCATCCAATAGCAAACCATTATCTTTAACACCCAATCCTGTGGTATTTGGGATACGGCCAATGGCGATAATTAATTTATCAACTTCTAAGATCTGTTCCTGATTGCTGGAATCGCTGTAATTAACAACCACACTATTCTTGGATGTTTTGATCGACTGGATGTTAATTCCGGTATTAATTTGCAAACCGGCTTCTTTGGCAAATATGCTCTTAGCTTCTTTGGCTATCTGTTCATCAGCCGCCATTAGGAATCCAGGCATCGCTTCCAGAATGGTAACTTCTGCCCCTAGCCGGCGCCATACACTGCCCATTTCAAGGCCGATAACACCTGCACCAATAACACCCAGCCGTTTGGGCACTTCCGCTAATGCTAAAGCACCGGCATTATCCAGAACCCTATCGTTATCAATCGGTGCAATCGATAATGATCGCGGCACCGAACCGGTCGCTATGATGACGTGCTTTGCCTGAATAGTTTCTGTATTGCCGTTATCATCAACATTTATTTGCCAAGTATTCGCGGACGCTTCCCGCTTTAATAATGTTCCTTTACCATGCATCGATTTAACTTTATTCTTCTTAAATAACGAGGCAATACCGGTAGTAAACGTAGTAACAATTTTGTCTTTGCGCGCAATCATAACAGGAACATCCACAGATACATTTTCTGTTGTAATGCCGTGAGCGGATAATTTGTGTTTTATTTGATAATAATTTTCCGAAGATTCCAGCAAGGCTTTCGATGGAATACAGCCTACATTTAAACAGGTGCCGCCAAGGCTTGCCTTTCCTTTTGAATTTTTCCATTCATCGATACATATCGTATTCAAGCCAAGCTGTGCACAGCGGATCGCAGCAACATACCCCCCCGGACCCGCACCAACTACTGCTACATCAAACGTTTCTGACATGATTAAAACCTTATGAAAAAATCTTATTAATGATGAAGTGATTGTAAATTAAAATGCTGCGGTTGTTTATGATTCGATTTGATCAATAAATCACAAGTCTACTGAAATGGCAGCTCTTGACTTTCGCATCCAATCGCGCCGACCTCACGAACTGCTTGGACATAATCGCCATTTTCGTGCAATTTTGTTAGTGAGCCAAAATTATTCCTGGCGTGCATACGGGCAAGACGAGAAAGGCTAGTCGCCGACATCTCCCAATGCAATCCGGTTAAAATTTCATCTGCCCCCGCGGGATTATTACAAACCAGTATCATGTCACAGCCTGCGGTGAGCGCAGCTTGTGCGCGCAAGAGCATTGATTCCAGGTAATCCCCGGCACCACGCATACTCAAATCATCACTAAAAATACAACCTTCGAACTGTAATTCCGTACGTAAAATTTTTTGTAACCAGATCGTTGAAAAACCAGTAGGTTTTTGATCAATTTCCGGATAGATCACATGTGCCGGCATGATTCCAGCCAATCCTGAGTCAATCATGTGTTGGAATGGGATTAGGTCATTCATTTCGATATCAATGTACCGGCGCTGGTCAATTGATTTTTCCAGATGTGAATCGGTTTGGATATAGCCGTGACCCGGAAAATGTTTGCCTATCGCCAGCATGCCGCCTTTTCTAAGGCCAAGCATCAAATTATGTGCGAGATCTGAAACCGTGTTGGGATCATGATGGAAAGCACGATCCCCGATAACGCAGCTTTGTCCATGATCCAGATCCAACACCGGTGTGAAACTGAAATCCACACCGCAGGTGTTTAACTCCGCTGCCAGAACAAAGCCAACTTGTTTTGCAAGATGACGGGCACGGGCAGGTTGTTTATCCCAGATTTTTCCCAATTCACGCATGGCGGGCAATTTTGTGAAGTCTTTCTGGAAACGCTGAACACGACCACCTTCGTGATCAACCGCGATTAGTAAATGGGGATTTCGTAACGCATGAATCTGCTGCGTTAATTCCGTCAGCTGACGATTGTTGGAATAATTTCGCGTAAAGAGTATGATGCCACCCGTGAGCGGGTGTAAAAGCCTTTTTATATCATCTTCGGTCAGTTGTGTACCGGCGATATCGAGCATCACTGGTCCAAGTGACACGATTACTTCTCCAGCACGACAAAAGCGCAAGCCATATTTATTTCATCACTGATGGAAAGATGATGTTGCGTAATACCTTTGTCGTTGATTAATTGATTGAGTTCAGGATGAAATTCAAAAAACGGTTTTCCCAGGCTATCATGGGTAATCGTAATATAAGCCAAATTAACTGGATGGCGCAAACCGGTTCCCATCGCTTTAGACAGAGCCTCTTTCGCAGCAAAGCGGCTGGCTAGAAACAGAATGGGCTTACTGCTTGAGTGATACTCCGGCCATTCACTATCGGTTAATATGCGTCGCGCAAACCGTTCTCCAAATCGATCCAGCGATTGTGCAATCCGAGACGATTCTACAATATCGGTTCCAATTCCATAGATCATTTGCGCGCCTCAAGCATAAGCTGCTTCATTTCTTGTACTGCTTGCTTAAAACCAACAAAAATAGCTCTGGCAACTATCGCGTGACCGATATTCAACTCGGATATTTCAGGTAGGGCAGCAATCGGTTGAACATTTTCATAATGCAGGCCATGACCGGCATTTACTTTTAAACCGCGATCAATGCCCAGCGCAACCGCTTTTTGTACTTTGGCAAATTGCTTTTCTTGCACCTCTCGAGTAACCGCATCGGCATAACTACCCGTATGTATCTCGATAACCGGCGCACCAGCGCGAGCTGCTGCATCGATTTGCAGCGGATCGGCATTAATAAAAAGCGAAACACGTATTCCCGCTTCCCCCAACTTCTGGCAAACACGTTTTATCTGATCAAAATATTTCACGACATCCAGTCCGCCTTCTGTCGTCAACTCCTCGCGTCTCTCAGGCACCAGGCAAATATCATGGGGCTTTATTTTAAGTGCAATATTGATCATTTCTTCAGTCACGGCACTTTCAAGATTCATTCTTGTCGCTAACCGGTCGCGTAGAATCTCCACATCGCGATCCTGAATATGGCGGCGATCCTCGCGCAGATGCAATGTGATGGCATCAGCACCGGCAGATTCAGCGATCAGCGCCGCTTCAATTGGATCCGGATAGCTTGTTCCACGTGCCTGTCGTAATGTGGCCACATGATCAATATTGACGCCTAATTCAATCATAATTTATGTTTCCAAAAATGCCAGCAAGCAAGAATAGCTGATATCTGATTATTCATAACCTAGATTTCTTAATACACTTTCACTATCAGCCCACCCACTTTTAACTTTGACCCAGACCTCCAGATATACTTTACCTCCCACTAACAGCTCCATATCCTTACGTGCCTGGCTAGCTATTTGCTTTAATTTTTCGCCTTTTTTTCCAATAATAATTGCTTTCTGATTCGGTTTCTCAACAAGAATTGTTGCATAAATTCTGTGCAAATCGCCTTCTAGGTTAAACTGATCCACCACAACACTGGTTGAATAGGGAATTTCATCACCGACTAAACGAAACAATTTCTCACGAATAAATTCTCCCGCAATAAACCGCTGACTGCGATCTGTTATTTCATCCTTATCAAATAAGGGCTGGTTAACTGGCAGATAGGCGCGGATTGTAGTAAGAAGCTCCGGTAATTGCATTTTATGTATGGCGCTAACCGGTATAATAGCTGCAAATTCAAATGTTTTTGCCATATTGCTTAAGAATGGCAGTAATTGATTCTTGTCAGCCAGCTTATCGATCTTATTCATCACTAAAATAACCGGAACATTCTTCGGAAGAATTTTTAGAGCAGTAAGATCGCGTTGATCAAAATGCATCGCTTCGATCACAAACAAAATAACATCCACATCTTGCATACTTTGCGTTACCACCCGGTTCATTGCAGTATTTAAACGGTTAGTATATTGCGTTTGAAATCCGGGCGTATCAACAAAAACAAATTGTGTTTGCTCATCCGTTAAAATGCCATTAATCCGGAAACGGGTCGTTTGTGCTTTTTTGGATGTGATACTGATTTTTTGCTGCAGCAACTTATTCAGTAATGTTGATTTACCAACATTTGGACGGCCAATAATGGCAATATAGCCAGTACGAAAATTGGCTTCAGCGGTCATTCTGACAAATCATAGCTATTAATGTAGTAGCATTCATGTTATGAGTAATTTTGATGCGGGCATGCTTCTTCATAAGCTAATTTTGCTGCCGCTTGTTCTGCACTCCGGCGGCTTGCGCCTTCACCGAATGTACGAATATTAAACATGGGTATCACACATTCCACTTTAAATTTCTGTTTATGAGCTTTGCCGCTGGTTGTAACTACCACATATTCCGGTAATGCCAATTTCTGACTTTGCAAGAATTCCTGTAATAATGTTTTTGGATCTTTACCTTGTGTTTTAAAATCAATACTCTGCATCAAAGGTAAGTAAAGTGTCCTAATCACATCTTCAGCCCGAGCATAATTACTATCCAGATAAATGGCACCTAATACCGCTTCCAAGGCATCAGCAAGAATGGAAGGACGATGACAACCACCGCTCTTTAGCTCACCTTCCCCTAATCGGATCAGTCTATCCATCTGCAGACTCAGCGCCATATCAGATAATGCCTGCTGATTAACAAAATTGGCGCGAAGCCGTGATAAATGTCCTTCCGGCAAGTCCGGAAAATATTTATAAATTAATCCAGCAATCGCACAATTCAATACGGCATCGCCTAAGAATTCGAGACGTTCGTTGTGAAATGCACTATGACTTCGATGCGTCAGTGCTTCTTGCAGTAATTTGAACTGAGTGAAAGAATAATCTATGCGCTTACAGTATGTATCCAGTAAAAATTGATAATTACTTTGTATCGCGTCATTTGGCATTGTATTGCCTAGCATCAATCGCTGGTGGCTTCAAAATCAATATTTAAGGACAGATTGGCGATGAGTGGAATTTTTGATGTATATTCTGCGCTCAGGACAATACGACCATTTTCCTTATTGATTTTAATATCTTGCCCATTAACGGACTTAATATTATCAATCTGGGCACGCTTATTAAACGATAGCCTTATTTGATTCAGATCCATATTCTGTGAATTAGTATCCTTAACTATTGCTGTTAAGTTTTTTTGGATTGTGGAATATTCAATATAAGCCGGGGCAATTCTCAAGCCGGAAATGGCAATCAAAATCAAGATCACAGACCACACCAGCAAACCAGATAAACTAATACCTTTTTGTTTTTGTAGCATTTTGTGATACCTCATGCTTCCCTCCTCGCCCAAGAAAAAGCTTCAAGCGTTATTTAATGGATAACCCAACTCGGCCAAAATCTCCAAAATTCCACCAAATTATAAAAGCCTTACCAACAATATTCTCTTCCGGAACAAAACCCCAATAACGGCTATCACTACTGCTGTCGCGATTATCACCCAGAGTGAAATATTTGCCTGCCGGCACTTCACAAGTGAATCCTGTACGATGATACTTACAATTATCTCGAAATTCGAAATCCCTGACATTGGAATATTGAAGTCCTTTCACATCCTGATTAATGAGAATCGAATGGCTATCTGCGTTTAAGTATTCAGAGAATCTGTCGGAATAAATATATCCAAACCCTGACTCAACATATTTGTAGTCGCCCTCGTATTCCATTTTTATCACCTCACCATTCACAATCAATTGCTTATTATGATAGGTGATAACATCGCCGGGCAAACCAATGACACGTTTAATGTAGTCAATCGATGGATCTTCCGGATAGCGAAATACCAACACATCGCCACGCTTGGGCTCATTCATATCCAGAATTTTCTTGTTTAGAACTGGAAGTCGGATCCCATACGTGTATTTATTGACTAGAATGAAATCACCGACTAATAGTGTCGGTATCATTGAGCCAGAAGGTATTTTGAACGGTTCAATTACAAATGAGCGCAGACTAAAAACGATCAGAATGATTGGAAAAAAACTTTTAGGATACTCGATCCACCAAGGTTCGCTTTCACCCGCAGCGCGTTTTTTTTTCCAAAATAAATAATCTAATAAACAAATACTACCGGTAATTACAAGTAGCACAAACAAAATCAAAGGAAAATTCATTTTAATTCCTTTGGTAACACATTAAATATTTCATTAAATCGATTCAGCTTTAACTCAAAATTAAATAAAAGAATGCTACTTTTAGTATTCATTATTTATTATCAACCTGCAAAATTGCCAGAAATGCTTCTTGCGGAATTTCTACATTGCCAACCCGTTTCATTCTCTTTTTACCTGCTTTTTGTTTCTCCAGCAACTTTCGTTTACGACTTATATCGCCACCGTAACATTTTGCCAACACATTCTTACGTAACGCCTTAACCGTCTCACGCGAAATAATATGCGCGCCAATCGCAGCCTGCACGGCGATATCAAACATCTGACGAGGAATTAATTGGCGCATTTTTTGCACTAGCTCGCGGCCTCGATATTGACTACTGCTTCGATGGATAATTAGGGATAACGCATCGACTTTATCGCCATTGATCAATATATCCAGTTTCACTAAATCTGAAGCGCGAAATTCTTTGAATTCATAATCTAATGAAGCATAACCGCGACTGGTCGATTTCAAACGATCAAAAAAATCCATGACAACTTCGTTTAAAGGCATTTCATAGGTCAGCATGACTTGCTTACCCATATATTGCATATTTGTTTGATTCCCGCGCTTACTGACGCATAGTGTAATCACCGCACCGACAAACTCTTCCGGTACTAAGATCGTTGAAGTGATAATAGGCTCACGAATTTCAGCAATTTTAGAAAGATCGGGGATTTTTGATGGGTTTTCAATTTCAATCATCGTACCATCGCGCATCAGTATTTGATAAACCACTGTCGGTGCAGTAGTAATCAAATCCATGTCATATTCTCTTTCTAGCCGTTCCTGCACAATATCCATGTGCAGCAACCCAAGAAAACCGCAACGAAAACCGAAGCCAAGCGCTTGGGATACTTCCGGTTCAAAATGGAGCGACGAATCGTTTAGTTTCAGTTTTTCCAGTGCAGAGCGTAAAGCGTCATATTGATTGGATTCGATGGGATACAATCCGGCAAATACCTGTGGTTTTATTTCTTTAAAACCCTGTAATGGAGTTTCGGCTGGACGGATTGCTAAAGTTACCGTATCACCTACTTTTGCCGCATCCAGCTCTTTGATACCGGAGATGACAAAACCAACTTCTCCTGCACTAAGCGTTTCACGATAGAGTGATTTGGGCACAAATACACCCACATGTTCACACGTCTGTACTGCCTTACTGGCCATTAGCAAAATCTTATCGCCCGGTTTTAAGGTGCCATCCATAACTCTGACCAATATAACAACGCCAACATAATTATCAAACCAGGAATCGATAATCAGCGCCTTTAACGGTGCGTTGGGATCTCCCTTCGGTGCGGGAATCCTTGCAATCAATGCTTCTAAAACATCTTCAACCCCTTCACCAGTTTTTGCGCTGACTCTAACCGCATCCTGTGCATCAATGCCAATGACTTCCTCAATGTTGCTGATCACGCGCACGGGATCAGCAGCCGGCAAATCAATCTTATTTAAAACTGGAACGACCTCAACACCCTGCTCAATCGCGGTATAACAATTTGCAACCGTCTGCGCCTCAACACCCTGCGATGCATCCACAACGAGAAGCGCCCCCTCACACGCGGCAAGAGAGCGAGAGACTTCGTAAGAAAAATCAACATGCCCGGGTGTATCAATTAAATTCAATAAATAAATCTCACCATTTCTTGCTTTATAGTGCAATGCAGCAGTCTGTGCTTTGATGGTAATGCCTCTTTCACGCTCCAAATCCATGGAGTCCAATACTTGCTCTTCCATTTCACGATCAGATAGGCCACCGCATAAATGGATAATACGGTCTGCCAATGTGGATTTGCCGTGATCAATATGTGCGATGATGGAGAAATTACGGATATGCTGCATCAGGATATAAAATATAAAAAATATGTTCCCAGTAATATGGGAAATTTAAGTTGCAAAACCGGAAATTAATATTGTATTGGCAGTCAAAAGAGGCAGCATTCTAACGAAATTTGCCAAGATAATCATCTAAAGCTGCCACATCAAGAAAGTAATGACAGATCATTTGGTTAGTCAATGGAGACATTAGCACCGGAATTTTCTCTCCATAAAGCGCGATCAATTCTGGATCGGAGTCGATATCAACAACCTGAAACTCAAAAGATGCCTGTCCTTGCAAATTTTTCAGAGCAACTATCATGTCTTGACAAAGATGACAATCTTCACGTCCATATACGATGAGTGTTTTTACTCGATCCGGGACAAAAGGAGTTGACTCAATCTTTTTTGTCATCATCAGTAAGTTTCATGGTGATGAACGTAGTAATATCCCCTCTTTTAACGAGCAAAGCGATATTTTTTCCACTTTTTACTTGTTTGAGCAATTCATTAAACTGCTCAACACTATTCACATCTTTACTGTTAAATCCGAGAATGATATCTCCAATACGGACCCCTGAACGACTGGCAATACCAGACTGCATGTCTTCAACCAATAATCCGTTCGAAATTTCCAATTGTTTTTTTTGCTCGGCTGTAATTTCGCTTAAAGCCAGTCCAAGCCGGTTTGAAGTATCCGGTTTTTTTCCTTGCTTGAGTTTCCGGTTTTCTGCCGCTTCATCCGAAGGTGTTTCGCCAACTTCGACTTTTACAGTTTTTAAAGAACCATCTCGCCAAATCTGAATAGAAACTTTTGAGCCCGGTTTGGTATTACCAACCGTACGTGGTAAATCAGCAGAGGTTGTAATTCTTTTTTCATCAAACTGCACTATGATATCGCGTGCTTTGATTCCTGCCCGATCTGCTGGACCGCCTTTTTCCACAGAAACGACTAAAGCACCATTCCCATCCGACAGACCAAATGACTCTGCTAACTCTTTCGTTACTTCCTGAATCATTACGCCAATTCTTCCACGGCTTACTTTACCGCTGATTTTTAATTGATCCGCAATTTCAGTCGCAACATTAATCGGTATGGCAAATGACAATCCCATAAATCCACCCGTCCGGCTGTAGATTTGAGAATTGATACCGACCACTTCACCTCTCATGTTAAACAATGGTCCACCGGAATTTCCTGGATTGATCGCCACATCCGTTTGTATAAATGGAACATAATTTTCCTGCGCCAGCGAACGTCCTTTGGCACTCACGATACCAGCGGTTACGCTATGCTCGAAGCCGAAAGGTGAACCGATTGCAACCACCCATTCGCCAACTTTAAGATTTTCTGGATTTCCTTGTGTGACTTTGGGTAAATCAGTTGCATTTATCTTAATTAATGCAATATCTGTTTTTCGATCAGTACCGATAATCTCCGCGACAAATTCACGCTTGTCATTTAACTTTACAGTAATCTCATCAGCGGTTTCAACAACATGCGCATTAGTCAAAATATAACCATCCGAGCTAATAATAAAACCTGATCCCAAAGATTTAGGTTCGGATTTTCTCGGTGCGGGAAAAGGCTGCATATGCCGTTTAAAAAAATCATAAAAAGGTGAATTCTCCGGAATACCAGGTATTTCAGGAACAACTTGATTATTCAGTGTGGTTAAATTCTGTACGGCACTAATATTGACCACTGCCGCACCATGTTTCTCAACTAATCCAGTGAAATCCGGCAATTCATTGGCCTGTGCCAAAGCTGTTGCTGAATAGAAAAATAATGAGATTAATATAAGTTGAAGCATGACTTTCATCCTCACAATAAACTTGTGCAAGTAGTTAACGTTTATATGCATGTAATTTACCGATCAATTCGGGGAATATATTCAATTCTCTAATCAGCGGAATGTATGAAGAAAAACAGGATATTTAACTGAGTTCAGGCCAAAGCGCGCATAGTGACACGTCTTTGAACAATAAGCCAGTGTCAGATCAATTTCATTAAGCTTTTTAATCCACGGTAGAAATGCAAATCTACTTAGTGCTTAATTAACAGGAACTCAATCTCTCTTGATGACAGAATCCCCGATTAATTTTATAGTTGCCAACGGCACTTCACCAACTGTTGTTATCTTATTATCGCTCAGTATACGAACATATATGTTAATTGCACCACGGCTTGTAAAAAACCCTGGGAGAGATGCCGGAGCATCTTGAGTGATTGGCTCTATAAAAACAGAAACGGTCGCAAGTCCATCGGATAAAGCAATGTGATCCACCAGTGTAGGTTTATCGGCTAGATTACGTTTCATTTCAACCAACTTCTTGAAACCAGCAGGCAGACTCATAACTTGCCACTTCAATTCACCCGCTTTTAAAAAGGAAGTAATTAAATCAGTTACCTTCCATTCCTCTTGAACCATGGATTGATTCGGTTTTAATGAATCGGAATGAATCTCTCCGTCAATTTCCAGTTGTGCAAATGCAAATTGCTCAATGATTTCACTACCATTTACTACTGCAGCTCTCAGTAACAAGCCCGTTTCAACATCAATCCAGAATTGATGACCATGACGTAAAGGATCTCTTGGTGTTAGCGACAGAATTTGACATTGACGATCCGTTACCCGTTCCAGCTTGTCTTCTTTAACGTAATAGTTTTCATCAATAATATTATCAAAAGGCTGGGGAAGAATATCAGGAAAAAACTTACGGAACCAGCGCTTCTCCGTGAATATTCTTTTACTCTCCGGCAGGTAACATTTCATCTCATCGTTATTACGAAAAACGATTCGCGGCGACCCATCTAAAACCTCGATTCTCTCACGTTCACTGATCGAATCGACTTTGTGAACGATACGTGACGTTTCTATATGGCTATCCGCATAGTAAACAAATGTCCCAGAATAATTGTGCCGACGTGGCGCATCGGCCATTCTCTTTAACCAATTAAGTGCACTTTCAGATGAACGGGGTAACTCTTGCGCGAATGCTGCTGGAAAACCAAATACTAGCAATAAAAACAGCGCGATTATTTTACGACTAATCATCTACCATATCTTTCGTGATATTCGGTTACGCTGTTAACATTAGTAACTTGCCCGCGCATCGTGACCCCTGGAGAGAATTCTCTATGTACAAACAGATAATCATTAATTTCAATCGGAGGATGGGAATAATTATGTATTGCTGGTGATGATGAAACTGGAATCGGCGCTATAGACAAATTATGATTATAATTCGGTTGTTCCGCCATGATTATTTGCTGGGGTTCATGTAAATTTTGTATGACTAACCAAGCTGAGACCATCGCTATCACAGAAGCTGCCACTGAAAATGCATAGACTTTCCGCTTCAGTTTTCTTTCTAAGTTAGATATATTTGGGGAAAGCACGGTTGGTTCGGCTTTTAATCTCTGACTAACGCCAGAAGATATGTTCATTGATAATTTGGATGATTGCCGCAATGTATCACCGATCAAATGATAAGTTTCCCATTCCCCTTGTAAATCATCATCCTTTCTTATTGCTTCAATAATATTCGAAACATCTCGTTGCTCAAGCTCACCATCCATTAATGCAGATATTTTACTTTTCACATTACCACCTCTTGTCTTTACTAGTCCCTAATAAAGGACGCAGCTGTTCAGATATCGCTTCTCGTGCACGAAATATACGCGAACGCACTGTCCCTATAGGACAGTCCATAATATTCGCAATTTCTTCATAACTTAATCCATCAATCTCTCTTAAAGTAATTGCAGTACGCAGTTCTTCAGGCAATGAGTCCAGTGTTTGATTAACTGTTTGAGCAATTTGTTTGCTCATCAGTTCACTTTCCGGTGTATTCATTTCCTTTAATAAACCGCTATCCTCAAAGTCCTCAGCGTCCTCATTATCAAACCCTTGCAAAACAGGAAGCTTACGTCCCTGAGATACCAGAAAATTCTTAGCAGTATTGATACCAATCCGGTATAACCATGTGTAAAAAGCACTATCTCCACGAAATGAAGGTAATGCCCTATATGCTTTAATAAAAGCTTCTTGCGTAACATCCTCAACTTCAGCTGAATCACGTATAAATTGCGATAATAAGCGAGCCAGCTTACGCTGATACTTAATGACTAGTAGATCAAATGCATGCTTATCTCCGCCTTGAACTCTTTCTACTAATTGTTGATCGATCTCCCGATCACCCATACAGCATAATCCCTGAGCATTTGAATGAATTTATAATTTTATTCTTGTTCCATTAAATGTAGCATAATGACACAACAGAACAAGTATACCTATCCAAATCAATCTCGGGAACTACGTAATTACATCTCATACTTTCCAAAGACAATTAACCCTGTTAATTAGTTCACTATTTGACTCCCCAGTATCAAAACAAAACTAATCTTTGAATACAGGCATGCAACGCAGTGAGTCTGTTATTATTCAGACCTCTAATTATTTAAATATCACCCCCGCTTAATGTCTAAAAACAATTTTGATACGCTTATTATTGGCAGCGGATTGGCTGGATTCACACTTGCATTGCATTTAGCGCAGCATAAAAAAATAGGTATCATCACTAAGCAAACTGCTGATTCAGGCGCCAGTTCATGGGCACAAGGCGGTATTGCAGCGGCGCTATCAAATGACGACTCCCCATCAAAGCATGTTCAGGATACGCTAATCGCCGGAGCGGGTTTATGCGATGAGGAAATCACTCGCTATGTTGCTGAAAATGCGGCTAACGCAATACACTGGCTGATAGACCAGGGGGTTATATTTACCAGTGATCAGAAAAATGAAACGGGCTATCACCTTACCAAAGAAGGTGGCCATAGCATGCGGCGAATTATTCACAGTGGCGATGCAACGGGAAAAGCTGTTCAACAAGCATTAATCCAAAAAATAAGGACACACCCAAATATTTCCGTATTGGAACATCATATTGCGATTGATCTGATTACCAGCGACAAACTACCTGATTATGCAGATACAAATCATAAACGATGCTTTGGCGCTTACGTTCTCGATAAGAAAAATGATCAGGTACTGACATTCACAGCACAAAACACCGTACTCGCAACAGGCGGAGCCAGCAAAGTATATCTCTATACCACGAATCCGGATACAGCGACTGGCGATGGCATTGCGATGGGCTGGCGGGCTGGCTGTCGAATAGCCAATATGGAATTTATTCAATTTCACCCGACTTGTCTTTATCATCCTCATGCAAAATCATTTTTAATCAGCGAAGCCGTCCGTGGCGAAGGTGGGTTATTGAAACTCCCTAATGGTGATCGCTTCATGCCCTGGCACGATCAGCGCGCGGAACTAGCACCTCGTGATATTGTAGCTCGCGCCATTGATTTTGAAATGAAAAAAAGGGGATTGGATTGTGTCTATCTGGACATATCCCACAAACCAGTCAACTTTCTAAAAGAACACTTTCCAACAATTTATGCCCGCTGCCTGGAATTGGGAATCGATATTTCCAAAGAACCGATACCTGTTGTTCCCGCTGCACACTACACGTGTGGCGGTGTTGTTACCGACAAGCATGGCAAAACTGATTTGGATCATCTCTATGCCATCGGAGAAACCGCGCATACAGGATTACATGGTGCCAACCGATTGGCCAGTAACTCATTGTTGGAATGTCTGGTATTGGCTCAAGCTGCTGAAAACGATATTCGCAATCAAGCCGCCACTGGGTTACCAAAGCTACCTGATTGGGATGAAAGCCGTGTGACAGACGCCGACGAAGAGATCGTCATTGCACACAATTGGGATGAATTACGTCGTTTTATGTGGAGTTATGTCGGCATTGTCCGTACTACAAAACGGCTACAGCGGGCACAGCGTCGCATTGAGTTATTACGAGAAGAAATCAATGAATACTATACAAATTTTCGCGTCACAAGTGATCTGCTAGAGTTACGCAATCTTGTCGACAGTGCCGATTTAATCGTACGTAGCGCAATGCTGCGTCACGAAAGCCGGGGATTACACTACAGTAAAGATTACCCGGATACATTACCGATAGCCGAAAATACTGTGCTTCAAAGAGAAATTTTTTAAACAATAGCTTCAAAGTTTGTTCGAATCGGCTTTACCTTCAGCACCAATCAAACAAAAGTTGTGATTTTTATGGTGTTGCCAGTCCACAGAAGCCTGCGTTACACTCATCCCCTCTAGATTTATAGCCTACTTTCACAGAAAACGATGCAAATCCATTGGGCAGATCCGCAAATCGTGCAATGGTACCAATATTTATTGGATAGTTATGTCCATTGGGTCAAACACGAACTCATTCAGCGCAACGGCACACCACTCGAACAAGCCGAACGATTATTTAACAGCGCGTTTGTGGTGGCCTCGCATGGCGTGGAAAATGATCCCCTTTTGAATTATGGCAATCAGGCAGCACTGAATTTATGGGCTATGGATTGGCAGCAATTCACGCAGATACCGTCCCGCCTTACTGCTGAACCGGTCAATCGCGAAGAACGCGCGCGTATGTTGGAACAAGCCGGGACACAGGGCTATATTTCCGACTATCGTGGCGTAAGAATTTCCAGTACTGGAAAACGCTTTCTGGTTGATCAAGCAATCATCTGGAATATTCACAAACCCGATGGCACTACAATTGGGCAAGGTGCTACATTCTCTTCCTGGAAGTACTTAACCTGATTTTTGTTCTAACGAGGATACAAAACAAATTTGCCCGAAACTCAGATCTGGTTTATTCTTTGCCCCCGGTTTGTTAAGACTGGAGAAGTGACCGAGCGGCTTAAGGTGCACGCCTGGAAAGCGTATGTACGGCTCAAACCGTACCGCGGGTTCGAATCCCGCCTTCTCCGCCAGATATTAAACATAATAAATTGATTTATAATAATAATTATAATTTGTTATTATACTCTACACAGCCTTATACCCATCCTTTAGTGCTGGTTAGTAGCGGATGCTACCGGATAAATCTGGAGCAAGCGTCGCCGATTATTCATAAAACTGAAACACCCCTTATTTTTATTTTTTGTGAACAACATGTTCATTTTGCGCATTTAAGCCAAATGCGCGTCGAATATCATGCAGTTGCTTTATTTCATCTCCTTCAAGCTGTCATTGACACAGAGTTCTATTAAACAGCATCATTGACAAAAAATTGCGTTTCAAAGCTGTAATTAAGCCGACCGCCTCTCTTTTCTGAGAAGTGCTTCTTTCACCACTATTGTAATCATCAATTCGTCATTGCCGAATAAATCAATGACGGCTTGCGTAGGATCATCTGATTGAGCCGCCTCATGTAACTTGTCTGCACGACTCAATGCGCAGACTAATAAAGCAGGTTGTTCATTAAACGATTTCTCATAAACATTTACACAAGAAAGTTCGGGGTATGTCAACTTCTCCCAAAACGCCGTACACTTTTTGGAATATGCTACGAACTTGCCGGAAATCTAACTTGTCACAGCCAACTTGCCATCACCCAATCGCTTAAGTAGATTCACATAAGCATTAAATTCTTCTCGAATCACATTATCAGGTAGCATTGCTTTAGTGACAACAATTCGGGCTAACTGTGGATGCACTCTTATCACCCCTGGCCGATCAATGACAAAATCAGCCCTACGCCATCGCTACGTGGTTAGCCAAGCAAAAATGATTTTATCGATGACTGGCCGTAGGGGTTCCATCAAATCGTAGACTATTGCTCCGGCACAAATTATTCATGATGCTGCGTATGCAACTTCTGGATCTTTGAAATAACGCATCACACGCTCAGGTGTTTTCTCCAGCATGATCATGTGCTCGGTCGCTGCAGCTTTAAGTTTGGTTTTAGTACGTGCTGGCACCT
>CAMCBD010000037.1 GCA_945872825.1 Nitrosomonas ureae | reverse complement strand
GTTTCATCGCCCCGTATCGCAGCCAGCGCTATTTTTGCTTTGAATTCACTGGAATATTGTGTGCGTTTCTTGCTCATGATTATGATCCTCTATAGTGTCCATAACAGAGCTTAACAACCTGTCCAGTTTTGCGGTACCACTTCAGTATTTCGAAGCAGCTATGATGGTGTGCACATCGAGTCGAATCGGGTATATGCGGACAAAGGATCAGCCAGAAGCACCAATCGTCAGTTTCTAAGAAAGCACAAAATCAAGAGCGCAATCATGCATCGCGCATACAAGAACAAACCGCTCTCGTCACGCTAGAAGCTGACGGATCAATCGATCAGCAAAAACGCCACATCATCGAACAGTGTGTGGGCACAATCAAACGCCTATCCAGAATGACGCGCGCCGACTACTTCGACACGGTAAAAGTCAACGTCCGAGTCATGTTGAAAAGTATCTTCACTGGAGGCGAAGTTCAATGGCGTAGCAATACACTATCTTGCGAGTTAGCTGAGACGGCATAGAATGTTGATCATCTTGGTCAGAACGGCAAACCAACCCTATGTTCCTAATGTCACTTGGAAAAACAAGACAATTTCAACAGTTAATAACTACATAGCCCAACGCATTCTCTTCCCTTTCATTGCCTCATCGATCTTTTTTAGATAAAGCAGAAACGGTTACAAATGATTTACTGGTATATTACCAATTGAGTTTGTATGAAAAATCAATTGCCGGGATTCTCGATAGCTTCTCTATTCTCGCTGCCTAACCCTCATCAATATGCAGCAGCTAATTCCAGTAAATATAGCTCATAGCCAATTAACACACTGTATCCGATTAAAACCATATACTTAAGATGTCTTACTCGCATTCCTCCAGTCAGCTGAACGTTATGGTGAATGACAAGCAATATAAGCGCCATTGATGTGAGTGCCAACTTGAAGACAACGAATTTTTCCACACTGTCTTCTATAAGAATCGCCATTAACCAATTAAGTTCTTCACCGCCATTAGCTAAGATGTTCAGAGTTAAAACAGCGTCACCAATACTCAAGAATAGAATAGCGATGGTACACAGCATCAAATGTCCTGCATAACAATCTACATACACTGCCCCTCCTCTATCCGTTGCTCTACGTTCAACAACTCTCCTGCCAGTCTTTATTCCCAAATGAAAAGGACAGAAAAAAGGCATATCTTGACGACGATCCTGACTTCGATTGTTAGAAATTGCGACCGCATTAGCCATACAAACCCCACATGCATTAGCATTATTTAATCATATAAATAAAAACAGCTACTTTTTTGCCCCGATTAAATTATCTTATCGGATAATAAATAACCATTTCCACTCTAATTACCATACAGTTAGAAAAATGTAAAGTCGCTTTCTGAAAACTGTAACCAAGTAAAGAAATCGCCTCACTATTTAAATACACAATTATTAATAAATAATCGATAAATAATTTATAATTATTAATTACTTATCACTCATACTTGCGCCTATTACTCATGCTATTTTATGCGAGGTAGTAGTTGATTCATAAAAAGGATATTGACATCAGACCCCATAACAAGTTGTAATACGCGGTTCCATTGACTAAATAAATTTAGAGAGAAAAATGAAACGTACTTATCAGCCTTCCGTTACTAGAAGAAAGCGTACCCATGGGTTTCTTGTGCGCATGAAAACACGTGGTGGTGCTGCCGTGATTCGCGCTCGTCGCGCAAAAGGCCGTGCACGATTGAGTGTTTAATTTTATTGGATAAAAATTTTTTATTTTTAGATTTGTTGAAATTCATACCCTACCAAGAAATTGCAGATTACATAAAGCAACAGAATTTGCTGCAATAATTAATTTAAAATATCAGGTTAGTGGTGATTTAATCCAGATTTACATGAATCCGAATGGACTTGGTTATGCGCGGCTCGGGCTAATCGTTTCAAAGAAAATCGAACAGCACGCAGTCAAACGTAATTGGATTAAACGTATACTGCGAGAGACATTTCGTAGAAACCGGCTCAACGATGAAACAAATGAAATAGATTGGGTAATACGATTACGACGTCCTGTTGCTAGGAATGAATCGATAAAACTGGCCACTGAAACGCAATTATTAATGCACCAGCTACAGCAATGTCACGGTTAATTATTGCCTTTATAAAATTCTACCAGTACTGCATCAGCCCACTTTCGGCACCTTCATGTCGTTTTAGCCCAACCTGCTCACAATATGCCTGTGAGGCATACGCAAAATATGGGCTATTCCATGGAACACGATTAAGTATCTGGCGCATACTGCGATGTAATCCTTGGAGTAAAGGTGGTTACGAGCCGGTTCCCTGATCAAGTATTAATTTCCGCTATCGCACATAGAAAATTTACTACTTTATACCTACGAAACTATCGACAACGTAGCTCTGCCATAAAATGAAAATACAGCAAAGAACCCAATTGCACGATCAACTGACACGCATCGCACACAAGCAGTTTTGTCGAAAAAAACCAACCTGATCAGATAAATAATGGAAACAAAAAAACTTGTACTTATTATCATTTTCTCCACTTCGTTACTTTTTCTTTGGGACGCGTGGCAAAAAGAATTATACCCGTCTGCTTCACAAGTAATGTCCGGAGCGGCCTCGAATTCATCAAATCAACGTCATGACCCGTTACCAGTGCCAGGCGATGAACTGTCTTCGTCAACTGGAGAACCTGGAATTTCTTCCGGAATAGAAAACGGCAACCCATCCGTAACGCCTAATCTATTCACAATAGGGGAAAAAATTCACATTAAAACGGATATGGTCGTTGCTGAAATTGATACAGCCGGTGGCGATATACGGCAACTTGGTTTAATCCAACATCCCTCCAGAGAAGATAAAAATAAACCATACGAACTATTATTAGATAAAGCCGCACGATTCCATGTTGCGCAATCAGGGTTGATCGGCGATGGATTACCTAATCACAAAACAAAATATACGATAGATTCGAATAATCATAGCTATGAACTTGAGCCTGGTCAGGATAAGGTAGTGATACGTCTCCTGGCACCCGAAATGGATGGTATACAAGTAGCCAAGATTTACACCTTCCATCGCGGCAGCTATGTGATTGATGTTAAATTTGAGGTCGAGAATCAGAGTGATACTACAATTATTCCATTCTCATATTTTCAGATGTTTCGGGATGCGAACGACCCTACAGATGCTAGTACAATGGTTCACTCCTATACTGGCGCTGCAATGTATACGGAGGCGGATAAATTTCTAAAAATAAAATTTTCTGACCTGGATAAAAATAAAGCAGAATACCCAACCAATGCAGATAATGGCTGGATAGCCATGCTGGAACACTATTTCTTGACTGCCTGGCTACCCGCACAAAATACACCCCGTGAGTATTATGCAAAACAGTTGGCGCCCAACCAATATACAGCTGGTGTTATTGCACCCTTTGGCACGATTGAACCAGGCCAAACTAAAAACATAACAATACCTTTCTACGCAGGGCCTCAGGAACAAAATAATCTTGCCGCACTGGCACCGGGACTTGAACTCACAGTTGACTATGGCTGGTTAACGGTACTTGCTGTACCGTTATTTTGGTTGCTTTCTTTTTATCATTCGTGGACAGACAACTGGGGTGCAGCAATTATTCTCCTGACATTGACTGTCAAATTGATATTTTTCCCATTATCTGCAGCCGGCTATCGCTCCATGGCTAAACTGCGGGTAGTCACTCCTAAATTGCAGCGAATACGTGAACAATACGCCAGTGATCGCCAGCGTATGCATCAAGCGATGATGGAGTTTTACAAAGAAGAAAAAATTAATCCGATGGGCGGCTGTTTACCCATTTTAGTCCAGATTCCCGTATTTATTGCTTTGTTTTGGACGTTAATGGCTGCTGTTGAACTGCGCTATGCGCCGTTTGCATTATGGATCACTGATATGTCTGTACCTGATCCGTATTATGTACTCCCGGTAATTATGGGCGTATCGATGTGGATTCAATCTAAACTCAGTCCCACACCTGCAGATCCAATGCAGGCAAAAGTAATGCAGATTATGCCGATTGCGTTTAGCATTTTCTTTTTCTTTTTCCCGTCTGGACTCGTACTTTATTCACTCTGTAACAATATCCTTTCGATCACCCAGCAATGGCAGATAACGCGGATGTACGAAAACAAAGCTGAAGAAGAAGCTAATAAGGACAAAAACAAGAAGAAAAGAAAGGACAAACCAGAACCGGTTACAGGAGAACCTCAACTGCTTGCTTCCTCTGTTGTGGAAGACGAAAACACCATCAAGGAAGAAGTAATATCTGCTGCAAACACTGCGCAGAACGAAAAACCGCAATCACCGGCCGCAGCCGTACCCGCTAAAAATAAAGTACCGGAAAAAACAAAAAGCGCACCTGCTGGTAAGAGAGTAAAGAAGAAATAGACTATCATTACCGGTTATTAAGCGTCATGAATAACCGGTAATTTAAGTAGTACCCATGGAGATTATTCATAGTAAGCCCTGATATTATTGCAGCAATCGCAACCCCCCCTGGCAAAGGCGGGATTGGTGTAATACGTATTTCTGGCAGCAATCTGCAACACTTGGCAGAGACGATACTGGGGAAAATCCCAGAACCGCGCTACGCCAGCTTCGGCAAATTTCTGGATGCTAATGGCCAGATCATTGATCAAGGTATTGCGCTTTATTTTCCGGCACCCAACTCATACACTGGCGAAGACATACTTGAATTACAAGGACATGGCGGCCCAGCAATCATGAATCTGTTGCTTACCCGATGCCTTTCTGCGGGCGCTCGCCTAGCGCAACCGGGGGAATTTACACTACGCGCTTACCTGAATAATAAAATAGACTTAATCCAGGCCGAAAGCGTGGCTGCCATCATCGAAGCCAGCACCCATGAAGCTGCACGTTGTGCGATTAATTCTTTGCAAGGCCAATTCTCTGCTAGGATTGATGAGCTGGTAAGTTTATTGATCACGCTCCGCATGCTCATAGAAGCAATTCTCGATTTTCCAGAAGATGAGATTGATAATTTGCAGGCATTGCAAATTAAAAAAAGACTGAGTCATGTTCGTACCCAACTTGAGCAAATATTCCTCGCAGCACAGCGAGGAAACTTGTTGCAGGAAGGTATCAAAATTGTCCTCGTAGGCGCACCCAATGTCGGCAAATCCAGTTTATTGAACCAGTTGGTTGGGGATGATGCCGCTATCGTTACAGAAATCCCAGGAACCACTCGTGACACTATCCAAAGAACTATTGCCATTGCGGGCATCCCCATTCATATTATTGACACAGCGGGTCTGAGAGAAACCAGCGATGTTGTCGAACAAAAGGGTATCGAACGCACGCATGCTGCGATTAAAAATGCCAACATGGTGCTTCAATTAGTGGATAGCAGCCAACATCTGCCTGATATAAAAGATCAAATACAAAAATGCATTCCTTTTGACAAACCCCTAATCACTGTATTTAACAAAATTGACCTCCTGAATCAACAGCCAAGAATTGAAGGTGAAAAAACTGATATCCGCATTCATCTTTCTGCTAAAACCGGCGCAGGTATCGAATTGCTACGCGAGAAAATACTGGACATCGTCGGCTGGCAATTCAATCAAGCCGGAGAAGGGGTTTTTATGGCCAGACAACGCCATCTGGAAGCACTGAATCAAGCCAAGGAAAATCTGGAAAATGCCCAAACATTCACTGAAAATGAATCGCAGCTGGAACTTCTCGCCGAAGAACTCAGACTTGCACAATACGCCTTATCGGCAATAACAGGACAATTTACCGCTGATGATCTGCTTGGAGAAATTTTTTCTCATTTCTGCGTTGGAAAATAATAAGCTTTCCTGAGTGTTCCGTACACTACCAAATAATCAGTTGATATATATATGAAATACTCATATTCTATTCCTATTTATGCTTGTGTATTCTGCATAAATCCGTCAAAATATGTTCCCATATTTGTTCCCAATTAACCCTAAAGTGTTCCCATTGCGGCACTGGATTTTTTACCTCCATTAAAAAGAATTGGGGACAATTCAGGCTTATCATGAGACCAGATGCATGTTAAATAGGATTAATATATTGACAAAAAATGATTTTATGTAAGTGTTCCCATAATTACCATGCTTACAAATTTTCTCCCGAAAAAGTGACTTTCTTGGGAACACAGTAACAGAAGGAGTTAAAAAATGACGCTGACCGACACCAAAATAAAAACGCTTAAATCCGGCAAAAAGGCTTTCATTGAATCGGACAATGGTGGGCTACATATCGAGGTACAACCTAGCGGCACTAAAACTTGGCGAATGCGTTATCGGCTTGCTGGAAAGCAAGAGAAAGTCACATTAGGCGATTATCCAACTTATTCTCTTGCTGAAGCCCGGACATGGCGGGACGATTGTAAGGCGCTGACCGGACGTGGTTTGTCTCCAATGGCCTTAAAACGTGGCGACCTGACTCCCGATGATGCTACTCCCACAGTCAAGGAACTGGCGCAAGCGTTCATCCGTAAATGGTGTTTAAAAACCCGAGAGAAAGCCAAAGCCGCCGACACCGTGGAAGTCTTTGCTCGGCGCTGGTATGCAGAAATCGCGGAACCGGCGAATAGCAACCCCCGCAACATCAAGCGTATTCTGGATAAGGACGTTATCCCGGTAATTGGTGATAAGCAAATTGCCGATGTAACCGTGACCGATATTTTGGCGATTACCGACAAAATCAAGAATCGTGGCGCCGATCAAATGGCGCTGCAAGCTCGCAATATGTTAAAGCGGCTGTTTGCTTATGCCATCGCGCGGGAGAAAACCCAATTCAACCCAGCGGCGGCAATCGAGGCGAAATTCATCGCACAAGCCAAAAGCCGGGATGTGGCCCTAACCCTCGAGGAAATTGGCAAGCTGCTGCGAGCGATCTATCAATCCAGCATGAAGCGGGCGCACAAGCTGGCACTGCACCTACTGATACTGTGCATGGTACGGAAATCGGAATTGATCGAAGCCCGATGGGAAGAGTTTAATCTTGAAAAATCAGAATGGGAAATTCCCGGCAAGCGTATGAAGAAAGACAAGCCGCACCTTGTCCCGCTGTCCCGGCAAGCCGTGGCGATGTTCGAGGAATTGAAGGGACTGGCGAGCGGTTCGGAGTGGGTATTCCCGAGCCGTGGAAGTCTTGATCAACCAATTGCAAAAAGCACTTTGAATGTTACGGTGCGGACGCTTGAAGTTGACGTGCGAAATTTCGTGATTCACGACTTCCGACGAACGGCATCAACCCATTTACACGAATCTGGCTTCAATTCCGATTGGGTGGAAAAGTGTTTAGCCCATGAGCAAAAGGGTATCCGGGGCGTTTATAACCGGGCGCAGTATGCCGATCAAAGGCGCGAAATGCTGCAATGGTGGGCTGATTTCGTGGATGGTCAAATCGAGGAAGGCCGCAAGATAATCATTGGTCGCTTCGGCAAAGCATTTCAGGCAATATAAGGCATACGATAAGGAAAGGATACGGCCATGCCGGAATTGAGCTTCAAGGGTAAAGAATTCGTCTACTGAGGTATGCTGATTTTCATGGAGTCCAAAGTTTCATAAAATGAAGACTTGAAATGGAGGATGAAGATGGAATTACCCCGCACACAATATAGTCAGGAATTTCGGAAGGAATCAGTTAAGTTTTTCAAAGAAAGTGGATTGACTCTGGTTGAAGCTGCAAAACGACTGTCTTTAGTCCAGGGGACACTTAAGAACTGGGTTTATGCTGACAAACGAGGAGAACTTGCTACAGTAAGCAAGCTCAGAAGCGGCTGACTGAACTTGAATTAGAGCTATCCGGAGTTAAACGGGAATTAGCCGAAGTGAAGATGGAGCGTGACTTTATAAAAAAGTGTGCGACGTATTTCGCCAAGGAGTCACGGTGAAATACGGTCTGATTGAGTCGATGCGACGAAGCTATCCGGTTGGGCTCATGTGTCGAGTATTGAATGTTTCCGAGAGCGGCTTTCATGCCCAAAGAACGCGCCAGCTTTGTAAACGTAAGCGGGAGAATACAAGTCTGGAAATAGAAATACTGGCCGCGCACCCACGTACACGAGAGACCTACAGTGCAAAGCGCTTGCATCATGATTTGGCGGATCACGGAGTACAAGCCACGCCATACCGAGTTCGAACATTACGCAAGAAGCTGGGTTTGCGTTGTAAGCAGAAACTGAGATTCAAGATGACGACCGATTCTAAACATAATTTACCGGTTGCGCCCAATATTCTGAACCGGGAATTTTCTGTTAATGCACCTGGTAAAGTATGGGTCAGTGACATCACTTATATTCCTACGGATGAGGGCTGGTTGTACTTGGCTGGAATAAAAGATCTATTTAATGGCGAACTGGTGGGCTATGCCATGAATGAGAGAATGACAAAGAGCCTGGTTATACAGGCATTATTTCGTGCAACTGCAAATAAAGATCCGGATAAGGGACTAATTGCTCACTCAGATCAAGGCAGCCAATACTGTGCAAATGATTACCAGAATTTATTACAACAATTTGGCATGATCGCTTCTATGAGCCGTAAAGGTAACTGCTATGATAATGCTCCAATGGAAAGCTTCTGGGGAATACTTAAAACCGAGCTGGTGCACCATCGGAGATTCAGAACACGGCAACAAGCCATTCAGGAGATTACCGAATATATCGAAATATTCTATAACAGGCAGCGTAAGCAGGAAAGGTTAGGTCATCTGTCACCAGCACAATTCACGCAGCTATACTATGCAAATCTAGCCGCTGCTTAAACACATGGACTCCATTTTGACAGCACACCTCACCCGGCTACGTCCCCTACAGGATGGACTAAATCAATGAATAACGTATTTAGCTTTCGCGATCAGCTCATCAGCGAATACAGCTCATTTTCAAGAAGTTTTTCCCGAATCGCCGCGCAAGACATCCAGGATGAGGTTGAGCGGCAGTATGCCGACGGGCGTTATTGGCCAGAGCCACTCGTCCAAATCAATCCGAATTATCAGCGCAAAAGTACTGTGCAGCAGCTGGTCGCAGAGGGTGTGTTGCATCGCGCCTGTGCTGAGCTCTTTCAGGTTGGCAAAGCAGAGGAGCAGCCGCAGCCGCTGCACCTCTATGCTCATCAGTTGCAGGCGCTGGCCAAGGGGCAGGGAAAGCAGAGCTATGTCGTTACGACGAGCACAGGTTCTGGCAAGTCACTGTCATTTTTTATTCCGGTCATCGATCGGATATTGAAAGCCAAAGAGCAGGAAAAAGCAGCATGTACACGGGCTATCGTTATCTATCCGATGAATGCTTTGGCCAATAGCCAGCTTGAAGAACTCGACAAATTTCTCCATGGCTATCCTGCTGGGGAACAACCCTTCACGGTTGCCCGTTACACCGGTCAAGAATCTAAGGTAGAGCGCGACGCAATTGCCGGCAATCCGCCTGACATTCTGCTGACCAACTTCATGATGCTGGAGTTGATCTTGACCCGCTTTGACGAGATGGATCGGCGCGTAGCTGATCATTGCCATGGACTGGAGTTTCTGATCCTCGATGAGCTTCACACCTATCGCGGGCGCCAGGGGGCAGATGTTGCCTTGCTGGTGCGCCGTTTACGCGAGCGGCTGCAGGCGGAGGAGCTGGTTTGTATAGGCACATCCGCTACCATGTCCAGCACTGGAAGTCTGGCGGACCGGAATAGAACTGTCGCAGAGGTTGCCAGCAAGCTTTTTGGCACGCCCATAAGCGAGCAAGACATCATTGGTGAGACGCTGGAGCGCGTGACCGATCCGCTGAAGGATGTGGCAGCCGTGCAGTCTGATTTGGCGACCGCGGTTGCTCGCTCTCAATTTTCCTGGGGAAGCTTTGATGTTTTTCGGATTGATCCTCTGTCAATATGGGTTGAATTGAATCTTGGCATAGAACTGTTTGACAACGAGCCACCGCGCCGGGCAAAGCCGATGAACATTCAGACCGCCAGTGAAAAGCTCGCAAATGACTCAGGTTGTACAATTGATATGGCACGTGATGGTCTGCAACGCTTTCTGGTAGCCGCACATGAAATCAAAACCCCGCAAGGAGGACCGCCATTCGCGTTCAAGCTTCACCAATTCATTAGTGGTCCTGGCAAGGTGCTTGCCACGCTTGAAGCGCAAGGTGTTCGTCATATCTCCCTGGATGCGCAGCGTTTCGCGCCAGGCTGTCAGAACGAAGGTGTTCAGCTCTATCCTGTGCACTTCTGCCGAGATTGCGGGCAAGAGTACCTGCCGGTTTGGCAATCAAAGCGGGTATCCGCGAATTACGCACCGCGTGAAATTGATGACATTACGGCGGCCGATAACGAAGACGGCTTTTACGGATTTCTGTGCCCTGCCACTTCCAGCTTGCCCTACCGAGGCGATATTGAAGATCTGCCGGAAACCTGGCTGGATTTTAGCCGCGATCAACCCAAGATCAAGCAAAACTACAAAAAGGCGGTGCCCTATAGTGTCAGTGTCGACGTGCAAGGAAACGAGGGGCATGGCGAATCATTCTGGTACATCCCCGGAAAATTTCGCTTCTGTCTGAGTTGCGGTCAATCGCATGAAGCGCACGGTAAGGACATTAACCGCCTGGCTAGTCTTTCTGGCGAGGGGCGATCATCTGCCACCACGATTCTGACGCTCACCGCACTGCGCCAACTCTTCGACGATACAGAGCCAACTAGTGGCCAGCCCGACCCGCGCAAGCTACTTGGGTTTACCGATAACCGTCAGGATGCTGCGCTACAGGCCGGGCACTTCAATGACTTCGTTTTTTTGCTGACTTTGCGAGCAGGCCTCATTGGTGCTTTGCAAAACAGCAATGGAGAGTTGAGTGAAGAGCAGTTGTCCGATGCCGTTTTCAAGGCACTCGGCTTTGATCGGTTGGACGAAACCACCTTGGTCGAATACCTGCGCAATGTTCCGCCGACACCGGCCAATTACGCCCAGCGCAGCGGCCGCGCAGGCCGATCGGGTCAACAAGCGCTGGTGATCACTTATTGCGCTTCGTTGAGCCCGCATGACCAGTGGTTTTTTCATCACGCCAATGAAATGGTGCATGGCGTCGTGCGCGCACCCACGCTGGATCTGGCCAATCGCGATCTGGTCGAGAGCCACCTGCAAGCTGTCTGGCTGGCAAATGCCCACATTGCACTCGATGTCAGCATCGCCCCCATGCTTGACCTTGAGCAGCCAGGCAAGCCGCTGATCAAGTCCTACCACGATGCGTTGAATGATCCGGCCGTCACACAACGTGCCCAGACCAGTGCCGCCCGCGTCATTGCCCAGTTGCAGCAGGAGCTGGCAGGCAGTGACTGGTTTTCAGCCGACTATGTGCAGAAGGTGATTGAGCGTGCGCCACAGGCCTTCTCCGATGCGCTGGCGCGTCTTGTTCGATGCCACTCGCACACAAATGAACATGGCCGACCAGATCGTCAAAAGCCATACGGCAACGCACAGCGAGCGCCAGAATGCCCAGCGCCGTTACGGCGATGCAGCCCGGCAATATGCCGTGCTGCTCAAGAGCGGCAACACCCAGAACTCGGATTTCTACACCTACCGCTATCTGGCCAGTCAGGGTTTCCTGCCGGGCTACAACTTTCCGCGGCTGCCCTTGATGGCCTGGATTCCTGCACGCGGCGGTGCCACCGCGAATGGCAAGGACGACGAAGGCAACATGGTCAATCGTCCGCGCTTCCTGGCCCTCTCCGAATTCGGCCCACGCAGTCTGATCTATCACCAGGGTCGTATGTACCGCGTGGTGCGCGCCAAACTTAATGTTGGCTCGGTCGACCACATTTCTGGCAACAGCCAGCTCGCCACCATCTCTTCGCTGGTTTGTAGTCAGTGCGGCTACGGCCATTTGGGCGAAGCGGGTGGCGCGCAACCCTTGGTCAATCGCTGTGAGAACTGTGATGCCCTGCTGACCGAGCACGACTGGGTGCGCGAGCTATATCGGATTGAAACCGTAGAAACAGTCGCTGTAGAGCGAATCTCCATCAATGATGAAGATCGTCAGCGCCAGGGGTTTGAGTTACAAACCACTTACCGATTCCTACCGGGGCCCGATGGTCTCGTTCAGCAGAGGAAAGCCGAGGTCAGGCATGGCAATGAAGTCCTTGCTGAGTTGACCTACGCACCAGCTGCCCGTTTATGGCGCATTAACCGTGGCTGGCGTAGGCGCAAAGATAAAGAGCAGCTTGGTTTTTACATCAACCCCATTACCGGCACCTGGAGCAAACAGGACGAACCAGGTGGCGACCAAGCGGATGGCACGGACGAAGGACTGCTCGACAAGGTTCCCAACCAGCGCATCGTCCCCTTCGTCGAAGATCACCGCAACCTGCTCATACTGGCGCCGGTTCATGCTCTGCCGATTGAGGCTATGGCAACCCTGCAAGCAGCACTCAAGCGTGGCATCGAGATGACCTTCCAGATCGAAGAGTCAGAGCTCGTTGCCGAACCTTTGCCCAAGGCTGATGAGCGCCGCGCATTGATGTTTTACGAAGCTGCTGAAGGTGGTGCGGGGGTGCTAACCCGAATTGCTAGCGACCCCGCCAGTTTGGCGCAAGTTGCCAGTAACGCACTCAAGCTGCTCCACCACAACGCACCGCAGGGCCAGTGGAAACTGGAAGACTTGCCTGCGCTGGAGCAAACCAATGCGCTGGGCAACCGGATCTGTGAAGCAGGCTGTTAGACGTTGCGAACGTGGGTAAGACGAACAGAGATTGATCAGGGAATTCGAGGCGGCATGTCGACTGCGGATCGTGAGAGACTCAAGGAATTGGAACAGGAGAATCGGGAACTAAAGCGAGCCAACGAGATATTACGTAAGGCATCGGCCTATTTCGCGCAGGCGGAGCTCGACCGCCGACCGGAATGATGGTGACATTTGTCGATAGCAACAAAGCAGAATACGAGGTCGAGCCAATCTGCAATGAACCCAGATTTTCCATTAGAATTTTTTAAGGGGAAAAGATTGGTATAAATTTCACGGGCAGCGTGAAAGTGAACTGGGGTGGGTGAACTGGAGTTGGTAGAAGCTAATGGCGCCGCGATGGTTTGTGATCTGGTACTGATGCCCGAGTGGAAAACCCAATTGCCAAGGCTTATGGCACTATCGCCGACCACTTGATGAGTTTGCCTGCTAGGCGTGATGAAAAGCAGGAAACCCTTGCCCGTCTGGTGCAACATCCAATCAAGGGTAAAGCGTGAATTACCCACACCAATAACCGAAGCAGGTTCAGATCTGAGTGTTGCTTTGAGTTCTGAGATTGGAAGCAAAAAATCTCGCGAAGCGCAACGAAAACTGAGAATTCATCTGAAACACAAGAATATCAATATCTTCATCTAAAAAGCGATAATTAGGCAAGTCTAACAGCGCATCAACTAAACAATCCCTTTTCTTCAAGAACCAATGAGAATTGTTACTTGCCACAGAAGTTAATATAGCAAGAGGCAATTCTGCAAAAAAGGTCGAATTGCTATCGGCCGCTTATGATCTGTCCATGCCGGGATGTTCCGGTTTCTTTTAAGGAGAAACAAGCATGGTGACACAAAATAATCAAATGCCATTAATAATCCTGCGACGTAAGCAGGTAGAAGCGCGCACCGGGTTATCTCGATCAAGCATTTATGCCCGCCTGCGGGATAATCCGAAGAGGCCAGGAGATTATGATCCTACTTTCCCCAAGCCGGTATCGGTAGGTGCTAAAGCTGTCGGCTGGATCGAAGCCGAAATAAATGCATGGATTGCCGCCCAAATCGAGAAGAGCCGTAAGGCTTGAAAGGAATGGATCATGATCAAAAATAACAAGGGTCGCAACCGCTGTAAAAATGGTACGGTCCCAAAGACTTCTACCGTTCGTGATTCCACTTCACTTCGCATTGCAATCAAATCTGTGATCGTTCGTTTGGCCGTGTGGGGCGTAATTCCTGCGGGATTTGCAATCTGGCTGATTCAGTGTGGAGGGCTGAAGAATGTTTGATAATCTTGATCGCATTCGCGAAGCCCTGCAATTCATCAACGCTAGTGACCGCAATCAGTGGGTAAGCATGGGCATGGCAATAAAATCCGAACTGGGTGATACCGGCTTTGATGCATGGGACACATGGAGCCAGCAAGCCGATTCATATAAAGCCAATGATGCGCGTGACGTATGGAAGAACATCAAGATCGAGGGCGGAGTAACAATAGGGACGCTGTTCCATGAAGCCAAGACGAACGGCTGGCGCGATGATGGCTACTATCAGAAACCGACACCGGAAGAGCTTGCAGAGAGGAAGCGTATAGCGACGGAACAGGCAGAGAAAGAGGAAGCGGAAATAATTCGTGAACGCGCTAATACGGCGGCTAAGGCCAAGGCAATCTGGGACGTAGCGACAGAAGCGAAAGCCAATCACCCTTACCTTTTCCGCAAGCAGGTTTCCCCCGTAGCAACTCTGCGCGAGATTGATGCTGGCAAGGCGGCGGTGATTCTCGGTTATGCGCCAAAATCGAGTGGCGAACCGCTGACCGGGCGCCTGCTGGCGGTTCCAGTGAAGCAAAATGACAAGCTTTCAACGCTGGAATTGATTGATGAAAGCGGGCGCAAAGCAGCATTAGCTGGTCGTGGCAGCAAGGCTGGCGGATATTGGGCAAATGAACACTTACCATATAGCGACGGCAACAATCTAACCCTGTTGATTGGTGAAGGCGTGGTCACTGTTTTGAGTGCCAGAGAAGCAACCGGGTATCTTGGAATTGCTGCGCTATCATCAAGCAATCTGCAAACAGTGGCAAAGATCATGCTCGAACGCTACCCTGCAGCGGCGCTGGTGATTCTGGCCGACCTAGTGAAGTCGACAGGCGAGTCCGATCCCCACGCTCTCGAGACGGCCCAATCAGTCGACGGTAGGCTGGCAGTTCCAGACTTTGGAACATATCGTAATCCAGAAGCCACGGATTTTAACGACATGGCCGGGACATTCGGGTTGGAAGCCGTGGCGAGTGCAATAACATATGCAATCGATCCGCCAAGCAGGCTTCCCGGCATTAATGAAACGCGTGATGGTGACTCCAACGGCTGGCCGGAGCCTCAGCCAATGACCCTTAAGATTGAAGCGGAACCCTACCCGATAGACGCCTTACCGGGCAGCATACGGGCAGCGGTGGAAGAAGTGGCGGGATTCGTTAAAGCACCTCTGCCACTGGTAGCATCTTCGGCGCTGGGGGCTATATCGCTGGCCGGTCAGGCGCATATTGACGCAAAGCGAGCCGACCGACTTCACGGGCCATCCGGGTTATTCTTATTGACTATTGCCGATTCAGGTGAGCGTAAATCTACATGCGACGGCTTTTTTGCTTGTGTTATTCACAAGTACCAAAAAGAGCAAGCCGAAGCGATGAAACCGGCTATTAAGGAATATCAGGCTGGAATTGCGGCATGGGAAGCGGAACGGGAAGGGTTGCTATCAGCAATAAAGGAAACCGGGAAAAAAGGCAAACCAACTAACGATTTAAAGACTGAGTTAACGCAACTGCAACAGGAAAAGCCGGAACCGCCAAGAGTCCCCCGCTTGCTGTATTCCGATGTAACCCCAGAGGCTCTGACCTACGGGCTGGCGAAGCAGTGGCCTTCAGCTGGCATAATGTCGAGTGAAGCGGGTATGTTGCCATATCCACCTCACAGTCAATGTATTCGAAAAAAATCTACTGATATACGTTTATGTTTATTGGCATAGCTGCACGATTTTTGCAGGTATGATTACCTGACTATTTTATTATTTAGAAACAAAGAGATATAACATATTAATGAGAATCAGATTGGCTCTCAATCGGCGATTTTGCGCAAGTAGTTGAGAAACACACAGTGCAGTTTCGCCACCAACCCCGCATTCTTATCAGGGATAGCGTAGTCGACGCACCTAACGTGGGACAGGCAAGTGCAGGGAGCATCTTCGGGGTCACTACCAATGACTGAATCACCCTTGATACTAATAATACCAATATTGCTGGTGACTCCAGAATTCTCTCGCATGGGTTGTTTCATAAAGCCTCCGTACATTCTAAGTAAGAAAATAATACATTGCGGCGATAGATAAGTTATAAAATATTTGAAATAGTAAATTTAAAAAATGTTCCCATGTTTGTTCCCATAATCAAAATATCAGAGCTTGAGATCGAGTAATGAAGGTACTCTCGGAATATTTGCTAGCTTCTGCATTGATTTGTTTCTTCGCTACAAACCGGGGGATGGCACTAAATTAAAGAAAATGATCCAGTAATTTACGGCTATGGCGATCAAGCGCCAAGCGATCACGAATCAGAAAATGAATGCCATAGCTATCCGTAATCATTAACGATGATGCAGTTAAACGGCGGATATCTTCTTCACCTTTGAGCATAAAAGTAGACTCACCACGATCCGTTTCAACTTGCCAGGTATTCGGTGTAATAAAATTTGAAACCTTAAGAACACGTTTTATCTCGGGTATAAATTCACGATTCGCAAGCTCCGATTCAATGAGCACACGATAATCTTCCGGCAAATCAGCCAATCGCTCTATCCACAATAACTCATGGCCGTGCGAATCAATCAGAGCAATACCCTGATCTGGATCAGTAATTGGAAATGATCGTACTGGCACTACACCCTCTTGCATCAAGCCGGTCCAGTCGGTAAAAACCAATCGCCCATATGAATTCCGGTTTAATTGATACTTATCTGCACCATTCATTTATGTTCCCCCGCAGCACTATGCTCCGCAACTGAAACAATGGCCCGATCCTCAGTATCGACATTACGCGCCTGGGCCAGATACAAACGATAGTAATAGCCTTCACGCGCCATCAATTCGGTATGATTTCCAATTTCTACGATTCTACCCCGGTCAAGAACAATCAACCGATTTGCCTCACGCAAAGTCGACAAGCGATGCGCGATGGCAATCGTTGTACGGCCACGCACCAGATTGTCCAATGCCTTTTGAATGTCTTTTTCAGTTGTTGTATCGACCGAAGAAGTCGCTTCATCCAGAATCAGAATACGCGGATCAATCAATAGTGCGCGAGCAATCGAGATACGCTGACGTTCACCGCCTGACAGCGCTTGACCACGCTCCCCCACCAGCGAATCGTAACCATGGGGCAGGCGCAGAATAAATTCATGGGCATGCGCCGCGCGAGCGGCTGAAACAATTTCCGGGCGCGTTGCATCCGGTTTACCATAGGCAATATTTTCCGCAATGGTGCCATAAAACAGAAAAGGCTCCTGAAGGACCAGTCCAATATTTCTGCGATACTCAGCAATCGGTAACGCGCGTATGTCATGCCCATCGATCAGAATCATGCCTTCGGTAACATCGTAGAAACGGCAGATCAGATTGACCAAGGTGCTTTTCCCGGAACCGCTGTGTCCAACCAAGCCAATCATTTCTCCGGGCTTGATAATCAGATTAATGTCACGCGTGATGCTACGCGTTCCATAACGAAAACCGACATTGCGCAATTCAATTTGCCCCTGGATTGCCGGCAAGTGCACAGGATTAGATGATTCCGGAACACTGGAAACATGGTCCAGAATGTCAAAAATCCGTTTGGTGCCCGCGGCGGCTTTTTGCGTGACAGAAACAATACGGCTCATCGTATCAAGTCGAATATAAAAACGGCCAATATAAGCAAGAAAGGCGGTAAGCACCCCGACTGTAATTTCATCCTTTGATATCTGCCAAATACCAAATACCCACACGACCAGTAACCCGACTTCTGTCAGTAACGTAACGGTCGGTGTAAATAACGACCAGATTCTGTTCACACGATCGTTGATCTGCAAATTCCGCTGATTTGCGGCGTGGAAACGCGCCGCTTCTCTCTTTTCCTGTGCGAATGCCTTCACCACCCGGATGCCCGGGATAGTATCCGCAAGCACATTATTTACTTCAGCCCAGATACGATCAACCTTCTCAAAACCAATTCGCAATCGGTCCCGAACCAAATGAATTAACCATGCGATGATCGGTAAAGGCACCAGTGTCACAAGCGCCAACCACGGATTGATTGAAATCAGAATCACGGCTGTCATAACGATCATGATGACATCGGTGGCGAAATCCAGCAAATGCAATGAAATAAAAAGATTAATACGATCAGTTTCAGCGCCGATGCGCGCCATTAAATCACCGGTACGTTTGCCACCGAAATATTCCTGTGAAAGACTGAGAAGGTGTTCGTAAGTTGCAGTGCGCAGATCAGCACCGATGCGCTCCGAAACCAGCGCCAGCATATACGTTCGTGCCCAACCCAACATCCAGGCAAGCACCGCTGCAACCAACAAGCCAGAAAGATACAGCGTTACCAAATCGGTATTGATCGGTTGACCGTTCTGATACGGTATCAACACATTATCCATGAGTGGCATAGTTAAATAAGGCGGCACCAACGTTGCGGCGGTACTGCATAAGGTCAATAGAAATCCAATGAGCAAACGCCCCTTGTAAGGCTTTGCAAAGCGCCACAAACGCAATAATGTCCAGGTGGAAGGCGGTGTATGACTCTGCTTGTCGCAGACTGGGCATTCTTCCTGTTCAGAGAATAGAAATGCAGCACAGTTCGGGCATTGAACCTGTGTATGCTCCGCTACCGGCAGTTTACCGGTAAGATAATAGTCAAGCTGTTGCGTAAAGCATTCGATGAGACGATTCACGGCTATATCGTTACCTAAACGGTAACGCCAATAAGCAAGCCGTGCATGCGCATCAAATAATTCAAGACAGCCGACACCGGCGTAATCCCGTTGCGTCAGCAATAAGTCTTTCTGATAACGCCATTCTTGCCAAATTTCATCGCTTGCCATTTTGGTCAGTAAGCGCGTATCGGTCACTACCACAAGGCTGGTAGCGAAATGGAGTTGTGTATTGAGATCAATCTCAAGCCAGGCAAGTACATTTTCTTCAGCGATTAATTGTGAAGAAAGTGCTTCGACCCAGATTGATGGGAGATTATTCAGTGATAAATTCTGGATTTGCTGCATTCGCTAAGCTGCAAGAAAAGACAAGATAAGAATTTCTCTAGAATATTAAGTGGCGAGGCGCAATCAAATAAGCACGTATTTTATACTAGCTGATAGCTGTTTGCCGGGGTCTCAGACCTCTTTCTAGATTCTCCCGGAATTACTCGCATTTGATACCGGACCTGTTGTATTGTGATTGGATCACGCTACTACTGCGGTTTTAATTCTTTCCAGAAAGGTTTGCCGAATTTTATAATAAGACACCAAATGAAAATAAAAAACAACCCGGCAACAACTATTTATTGGAATCCAACCATTCATCAAGCTCATTATTATCAACCTCAGTATCTATCGGTAATTCGTCAGTCAATTCAGGCTCATCATCAATAAGCGCATCTGTCTGCATGTCATTAATCAGTTCGGATTCATTATCAATATGCGCGTCTACCGATAAGTCATCAACCAGTTTAAGCACATTGTCAATATAAGCATCTATCGATAAATTATCATCCAGATCTGGCTCATTTTCCATATGAGCATCTCTCGACAAGTCATCAACTAGTACCGTGGTATCTAAAGCTGGCTTACTTTTTTCCAGGAATTGCCAATAAGTTGCAGACACCAGGACAAAAGTACATAACGCTATCAGGAGCAATAATAACTTTCCAGTATTAAAATGTTCGTCATGTCCGCCGTAAACGGAGGTACCATAACCTGAATTAATGATCTTCAATGTGGGCTGGCAATTTTCCAATGCTGCTCTACGGGCAGATTGCAACCGATACAAAGTACTCTGCCTAATAGTCTCATCAGCACCGAAATCTAAAAATCTGGCAATTTCTTTTCCCAGCTCTTGCTCGTTCATAATTTCACCCCTTTCTCCCCAAGAATTGTTGCCAATGCATGAACTGCCCGCGAGCAATGGGTTTTTACACTCCCTTCCGAGCATTTCATGATTTCAGCCGTCTCCGCTAAACTCATTTCTTCCCAATAACGCAGAGTGAAGGCTTCTCGTTGACGTGCCGGAAGAATTTCCATCGCTTTTTCTATTAAACCAATCAGCTGCACTCTCTCCAACTGCGCGTCAGGTTCCTTAGCAAAATTGGATTCCGGCTTTATCTGTAAAGTTTCAAGAATATCAAAATCTTCTTGGTTCTTATCTTGATCATTGGGCGTAAATGCTGAAAACAGTGTAGTCCATAATGAGCGGATTTTTTGCCGTCGATAATAATCGCGAATGGTATTCTGCAGGATACGCTGAAACAAAAGTGGTAATTCTGCCGTAGGCTTAGAAGCATATTTTAGCGCGAGCTTCATCATGGAATCTTGCACAATATCCAATGCCACGTGCTCATCATGAACCGCAAACAATGCTTGTTTATAGGCGCGCCTCTCGGTTTCAGCCAGAAAATCTGAAAGTTCTTGTCGAGTAGCCAGAATTGCCAACCTTTAAGTAAGTAATTAAACGTAATTTGAAAAATTAAAGCTAACTTGTGCGAAGTTTTTTTAAAATACAGAAAAATATCACAATGACAACTGAAACAATATTAAATTTCTGCAAGAATAGAGGAAGGATTTCATTTATCCTGGTGGCAGTTTATATCAGATTATCCAATATCAATGCCTGTACGCAATGATTTTATAACTATTCTACTTATGTTTTGCTAGAACAAAGTACTTATTGTTTAACAACCCAACAAAGACCCACTTTTATGCAACAACGCATAGTCAATTGCCCTCAATGTGGTAAGCGTGTAATCTGGGAACCAGCCAGCCGCTTTCGTCCATTTTGTTCTGAACGGTGCAAAACAAATGATTTGTCACAGTGGGCTCAGGAATCTTACCGAATTCCTGAGCCAGAGCAAAATCTGGAAGATAATAAAACAAATGAGTCTACCTAATGGATGAGTCGATTTATGAGAAGAATCGCCAATTACAGCGCAAGCTGGATCATCTAATCAAACAAGCCAGAGCCAATGAAAAAAAGCAGGAATTATATGAAACTTTTGGTTTCGAAATCATCGGAGCCAGCACGCCCAAACAATTGCGAGATTTACTATTATCTCAAACCATAACACGCTTTCAACTTCTGGATGTTGTGTTATGTCTCGTCGATCATCATCGAGATACCGAGCGCCTATTTTTTGAACACGATGAAGAAGCGCGTTTGAATTTTGAGAACAAACTACTGATTCTTGATACTTTAAAAGATGTGGGAATCATCCAATCATTGATTAGCCATCCGATGTTGGGTACTGAAGTATTAAAAAAATATCCTTGGATGACAGTCAATTTAAAAAATAAAGTTCAAATTCGAAGCGCTGCATTCTTACCACTGCTACGTAGCGATCGAATCATCGGCGCATTATTGTTGTTAAGCCATGACATTAACCGCTACCAACAAGGTATTGGAACGCTTTTTCTGCAGAAACTATCAGCCATGACTGCCGTTGCAGTAGAAAATTGCCTCAACCAGCAAAGAATCAAGGAAGTCAGTTATCAGGATGTTTTGACACAAGCTTATAATCGCCGCTATTTCGACTTGCGGTTCAAAGATGAGATTGCTAGATGTATCCGCTGGGATGATGATCTGATTTGCATGTTTCTTGACGTTGATCATTTCAAAAATGTAAATGACACCTACGGGCATCAAACAGGTGACCTGGTGTTACGACACATGGTCAGCTTAATCAAAGAGCAGGTCAGGTCCTGTGATATTGTGGCGCGCTACGGCGGGGAAGAATTCGTCGTCGCGCTGCCTACGACAACGCTGCAAGCTGCCCATGAAATCGCGGAACGTCTACGCCAGGCGATTTTTTCCACAACACTGAATTTTCATGACAAACAATTCAATGTATCGATTTCAATCGGTATGGCCAGTTTGAGAAGCTTATTAACCGCGCAACCACCCGATGCCGAATTTATCGGCACAGCCCTGCTAGATAGAGCAGACAAAGCATTATATGCCGCTAAAAATGGCGGCAGGAATCAGGTAGCGGTTTATACCAATCCTGCAACTCATGAATTGACAGAATAATCCACTCATCACTTTCCAGTAACATCGCCACACTCAATTATACGATACCGCGTATCGCGGCAATGCCGTGTGCACCCATTTCCTGCGCTACTGGCAAATCTTCCGCACGCAGCCCGCCCAAAGCATAAACCGGCAGCGAATAATCACGAATCAGCGTGGCAAATCTTTTCCAACCCAGTGGCGATAATCCCGGATGGCTGAGCGTTGGTTGCACCGGTCCTAACACGACAAAATCAAGTCCCAGTTGCTCTGCTGCAAAAAGTTCTTCAGCATTGTGGCAAGATGCGCCACATAATCCATATTCCGGATCAGGACGGCACGACAATGCCATCAGCTGCGATGCCGTAAAATGCACACCGTCGGCACCCATCTCACGAGCCAGTTCCGCATCGCCGTTTATCAGCACTTTTGCTTGATAAGACTGCGCAAGAGCAAGAACCTGCATGGAAAATGCCCGCAACACATCTTGCGCCATTTTTTTCTCACGAATCTGCAGCAAGCGCAAGCCATTCTGCAATGCTTGTTCAACTTGCTTCAATGCCGGCTCAATCCCGATCTCAGTAGCTCGGGTAATAGCATAAACCGGTGGCAACAAAAGCGCCTGCAAAATGGGGCCATTGGCAGGCAGGACAGGAGAAACTTCAACTTGATGTGGCTGTTGCCAGCACAAGCCCTGTTTTTCCCTCGGCAAGAGCTTACCTTCCCATGCCACCACACGAAAGAAATGCAATCGCACCGTTGCATGTGAATAGGTGAAAACACGCGTTACCCAGGGATAGGCGTTGCGAACCTGAATCCCTAATTCTTCCCACAGCTCACGCTCCAGCGCATGCAGCAACGATTCGTTTGGTTCAACCTTACCGCCCGGAAATTCCCAATACCCGGAATAGACTTTTCCTCCGGGCCGACGCGCCAGCAAAAACTGACCATCTGACCGTAAAATCACAGCTGCGACAACTTCAACGATTGGGATTGATTCAGCGAGTGGTGCGGATAAATGGTGCATGAACTATTTTAATTACCATACCCTGATTTTTGTCTGCCCGCCAGATCCCGCGCAAACTGCCAAGCCACCCGGCCGCTGCGCGAACCGCGCTCCAAAGCCCATTGCAAAGCTTCTGTACGCGCCAATGCGGTCATTTCATGGATGCCAAAATAAGCCAACCAGTAACGCACGATTTGCAGATAGTGTTCTTGGTCGAAAGGATAAAAAGACACCCACAAACCAAATCGCTCCGACAAAGAAATTTTTTCTTCAATTGCCTCGCTGGGATGCACTTCCTCGCCAATGTGTCGTGTATCGAGGTTATCGCGCATGAACTCCGGTACCATGTGACGCCGGTTCGATGTGGCATAGATCACAACATTATCGGAAACCGTGGCGATCGACCCATCCAACACAACCTTAAGCGCCTTATACCCCGGCTCGTCGCTTTCAAATGACAAATCATCACAAAACAAAATAAACCGTTCCGGGCGCTGATAAATTTTCTCCACAATGTCATGCAGATCAACCAGATGATGCTTCTCCACCTCGATCAAGCGCAATCCATCACCCGCATATTTATTCAACAATGCCTTGATCAGTGAAGATTTACCCGTACCCCGCGCACCCGTCAACAGTACATTGTTAGCTGAATATCCCTGTACGAACTGCTGCGTATTCTGATCAATGCGCTGTTTCTGATCGTCAATCCCGCACAGCGCATCGAGTGTAATCCGGTGCGGATGCGTAATCGACTGGATATACCCCGCATTCCCTTGCCTGCGCCAGCGAAAAGCTATCGCCGTTTGCCAGTCAGGTTCCGGCTGTGTAATCGGCAAAAACTTTTCCAAGTGATCGAGCAGCCTGTCCGCCCGCTCATAGAGCTTGTCTAAATCATTCATGGGATATTGGCTTAACTGCGATAGCTCGCATTAATCTTAACGTAATCATAAGAAAAATCGCAGGTCCATACGGTGGTAGAAGTGGAACCGCGATTCAGCACCACACGGATGGTAATCTCGGCTTGATTCATTACACGCTGCCCATCCGCTTCGCGATAATGTGGCGCTCTGCCGCCTTGTTCCGCAACCAGCACATCGTCCAGATACAGTTGAATTCCGCTCACATCCAGATCATCAACCCCGGCATATCCGATTGCCGCCAGAATACGTCCCAGATTAGGGTCCGACGCAAAGAAAGCTGTTTTAACCAGCGGTGAATGGGCAACGGCATACGCCACCTTGGCGCATTCCTCGGCATCCTTGCCCGCTTCGATTTGTACGGTGATAAACTTGGTCGCGCCTTCGCCGTCGCGCACGATCATTTTGGCCAAATCAGCGGCAACGGCGGTCACGGCTTCCTGCAACTGGCCAAATTCAATGCTGTCTTGATGGGTGATTTCTCTATGACCCGCTTTCCCGGTTGCAATGACTATAAAAGCATCATTCGTGGACGTATCGCCATCCACCGTAATGCGATTAAACGAATGATCCGCTGCATACTGCGCCATTGCCTGCAACAAAGGCTGGCTGATCACCGCATCGGTGGCGACATAACCCAGCATCGTCGCCATATTCGGGCGAATCATGCCGGAACCTTTAGCAATACCGGTCACCGTTACCGTTTTTCCGTCAAGCTGCACCTGTTTTGAAGCCGCTTTCGGCACGATATCCGTGGTCATAATCGCCTGTGCCGCGGAAAACCAGTTATCCGTCTTGCAATTGGCCACGGCTGCGGGTAAACCAGCGGCAATTCTATCCACTGGCAACGGTTCCATAATCACGCCCGTCGAGAATGGCAATACCTGCTGAGTCGTGCAACCCACTAATCTGGCTAATTCAGAACAAGTTGCCAGAGCATGTTGAATCCCCGCCTCGCCGGTTCCGGCATTGGCGTTCCCAGTATTCACCACCAACGCACGAATGGCTGATTGCGCCAAATGCTGCTTCGCCACAATCACCGGCGCTGCACAGAAACGGTTTTGCGTAAACACACCGGCAACTTTGGCGCCTTCATCCAGCCGCATGACCAGCAAATCCTTGCGATTCGCCTTTTTGATACCGGCTTCAGCAATACCAAGTGTCACGCCAGCAACGGGCAATAGCTGTTCGGGAAGTAAAAGGGGAATATTAACGGGCATAGTAAATAATCAGATCATTTTGAAAATGACGCTATGCTACCGTATCTCAAGCAGGATTTCCCAGAAATTACGCTTGAGATGGTGCCAGTGGACCTCCTTTTGATACAAAAAATATCATGCGAGGCTCGCTTGTTCATGATGCTTTGTATCAACTGCTGCGCGAAAAGCTCATTCCATTGGAAAAGCGTGAAAATGCGGATGGTGAGTTCAAGAGATTTGTATTGAAGATGCTATGTCCAAGATTCGCACTGATTGGGCTTACCCTGGTGTAGATCTTTTTGGTGAATTCAGTGCTAATCGAGTATGCAAGAAGAAGCATAAAAGCTTAAGAAAAAAGTAAAACTCGAGACTATCTGATTTACAAACAAAAAACCCCGGATAACCGGGGTTTTTTGTTATTGATACTCTAATTTATTCAGGCACAATATTTGAAGCTTGTTTACCTTTAGGTCCTGTTGTTACATCAAAGGTAACGCGTTGAGCTTCGCGCAACGATTTAAAACCATTGCTATTGATTGCAGAGAAGTGTGCAAATAAATCTTCTCCACCGTTGTCTGGAGTAATAAAACCAAAACCTTTAGCGTCATTAAACCATTTTACAATACCTGTTGCCATGTTATTTCCTTAATAATTAAAAATTTACGTCTATGGTAATCCATAGTAGCCATCGAATATCAAGGAAAAATGGTCAACCAAAAGCATCACAATTTAATAACTTGAATCCAAAAGACATAGGTAAGATACACGTTTCCTGAGAAAGTTCAAGTATTTATTTATAGTAGCAGCATGACTATCACAATATTCCAGTTAAAGATGAATCTAGTAGGTTGAATCGCCCCGGGTTTTCCGGAGATAAAATGATTTGAGAGGAGGAGATGAAGAATCAAATCAGTTATTCACCGGAAGTACGAGAACGAGCGGTAAGATTGGTATTTGAGCAGCAAAAGGAGCATGAATCGCAATGGTCGGCGATCAAA
>CAMCBD010000036.1 GCA_945872825.1 Nitrosomonas ureae | reverse complement strand
CGATTTTTACCTAACAGCAGAGCTGCTTTGCTGGCGGGTATATCAATGCAAAAGCATTGAATTATTTTTCTAATGTAATAATCGCTTAATTTACTGTTTCTTAACATCTTACTAGACTAACAGATTGTATCTCCTAGTCTAGAGCCAATGCTTTATATTTATTGCTCTTCCACTCTGCAAACTGCGTTGCATCTGTAAGAGGCGCTGTGCGTTCAATAAAAGCGGTCGCCTGAGCAGGTGTATCAAAATAGCGGCTAAAAGCTGAAACAAATTGCTCTTCGGGTAAGTTGTAAACAGTAATGATCGCTTTTCCAAAACTCGGTGTTAAACCTGCCAATCCTTCTAAAATTACTTTCTCAGTAGTTGTCAGTACACCTTTGACACTTAATATTCCCTTAGCTTTGATGTATTGCACCTTCGCTTTCAGTTCATTGGGTATCGTGATGGGCAAATTTTCCTGAGTTTTAACGTTGAAGATCTGGGTCCCGTTAATAATGCCGAAAAACAAATCTACATTGCCTTCAGGTGAGATCAAAACCATTCGGGCTCTTAAGAATACTTCGTCTATACTCAAACTATCTGAAATGACAGGATATTCGGCTTCAATATTCTTCAGCTCGTTGCGAATGGAAATCAATGTCTGAGCGATTTTATCTGTACTTAACCCATTGTCTTTCCCGGTAAAAATGTAATTCAGTTCTTTGGCTTTAAAGCCCGAATCTCGGATTTTTTCTACACAATCGAGGAAACTCAAAGTTGCGACAGGATCAACTGCTGTATACTGCTGCGCGACTTCGTCAAAAGTACTGAACAGATTGACAGCAAAAAGGTTTTTGATGGCTATAAAATCTGCCGTGCTTAATTTTAAGCCTTTTGAAAAAGCAACATAGCGATACAGCACCGAAAGATGAGGTAGACTCAAATCAGCTGCCTCACTAACTCCACTGTCAGTAGAGATCAGATCGAAGTCATCTCTTTGGATCTTAAAGGCCGCTAATATGGCATTCAGATGCCCGCCGATTGTAGCCGTTGTATCACTTAACAGATTTCCCAAGCGATCGGGTTCAAACACTTTGTCAATCTGGTTGATTGCTCGGTTTATAAACATCCGGCGATATAAAGACTTATCTCCGATCGTTTCAATATTTCCCCAAGCGGTTGCTAAGCGATCAAGCGGGAGGTTGGTTTTTTCTACAATCGCTTTGATCGTACTCAGTTGTTGAATCGTTAAAGGCGTCAGGTCTGATGTTTGCAATACGGCCAATACGGTATCAAGTGCTTCAATTGTCCAACCTGTTTTCCGCCATAAACGAACAATGCGGTGTAGTTTTATTAAGAATTCATCACTTAAAGTGGTTGGTGCCGCATCGTAAATTTGTTCCAATGTTCGGAGTGTCGTGTTCTCGATATCGCAATCTGAATTGGGATTATAAAGCGTCACGAGTGTTCTTAAGCCATCGAAATGTGCCTTTACCCAATCGACAAAATCATCTTTCGAAATATTTTGACGCTCAAGAGCGGATTTAAAATTAAAGTCCGCATCAGGATCAAGAATATCCGAGTGGATATCCCGTAAACCTTCATACAATACTTGTCCGTTGAACGGTTGACTGATATCGATCGGAAAGTCTTTAAATAAATCTTGAATATAATCAAAAGCAGTCTGTGCAGGATTTAAATAACGCGTTTTTACTAAAGCGACCAAATCCACATAAGAAATGCCTGTCCGCCGCAAAATTTCTTTTATAGCCGGGATGGTTGTCTTTAGCGCGTTATCATCGGCGCATCCGTAAAATGACCATAAATCAGTACCTTCTGGTGTTCCATCAAAGTTTTGTCCGGTTAATATGGCATATTCTTTTTGCGACAACTCTAGATTTTCAGCTTCGACAACGATTCCGTCACGATTCAACTTCCGCATCAACCCAGCGCGCTTTGCTGCATCCGGAATAAAAGACCGGATCGTATCCAGTGGATGATGGTAAGGTAAACTGAATGGATAGACTGCTACTGCCAGCTTCTTGTAGGCTTCGATTAGGCGGTATTGAGGTGCCGCTCTAAGTTCTTTTGACATCACACTACCGGTATCATGTGCGGTCTTAGCATCCAATTTTTCATTGGCGACATAATATTCCAAGATCTCATTCACAAGATCAATATATGGGATGACCGTATTTGTGTTTTCACAGGTTAAGGGCAGATGCGCCAAATCCGGACGTCGTTCTGATAAAACATCAAGTGGTGTTTTACCTGCTGGATTGGCCGATAATTTAGACAAGAATCGCATCACGTCTACCAAATAGGCAGCTGGGCTATTGATCGAGCGACAGTCCCGGCATTCGCAAATATCCGCTTGTCCGAAGATATTTTCATAATTGGGAATATGCTTCTTAACGCTATCCATGACCGCGTTCTTGATGTTCATGCTGCCAACATGAATCGCCGAAGGCGTTATGGCATGGGTTAATTCATATGTCGTCATTAACGTTTCATTAGCCTTAGCTACGACATAAGTGGCACGGTTATGCACGGATATAGCTACGCCTTCACCGCCCAGTTGCTTCGCGTAGGTTTTAACAAAAGCAGCTTCAGATACACCCGCCACTTGAAAAGCTGACGAAATGCCATTAGCTATCATTCCAGACATCGCCTCAGGTGTAGGGCTAATTTGAAACACACGCTGCATGGTTTGAAGAGCCGAGCGTATTTGTTCGGCTTGTTGCGGAGCAACATCTTGTATGACGTTTTCAAAATCTTCCAGGCGTCTGGTCGCAAAATCAAAATCGGTGGCGCGATTAAAGAATGCATTGAGGCCATTGTTTAGATCAGGAATTGGTAATTCCCCGCTTTCAATCATCAGCGCAATTTTCTGGGTAGGATAAGTTGCGTGTAATACATTACGAACGTGCCCAATGAAATTTTGACCTTTTTCTTCAGCCGAAGCCCCTTCAACGTTATCCGGCAACTCTGCTTTATTGATGGCTTCCATCCACTCGGCATCAGTCAGCCTTAACAAACGTTCTGGTGATGATATTCCCTGATCGACTTGTAACCATTCCACTAGAGGCGTGTGCCCGCCAGTAATGAGATGCAATTGATTGGTGACTTTTAAAGATTGAATTTGTTGCGTATTGAAACCAGCCTGTGGTAAGGCTTCTTGCCACAATTTCTTTGGATCAGCGTTGATTTCAAGCTGGCGATGTACGTTGAGGAATACGTTCTTAAGAGCGGGGGTAGCTAAAGTAATCTCTAGCGAACGATTCAAATTTTGGACTGTTTTAGGGGCTTTCGATGTATCGAGAAAAATTAAGGAAGCCGCCAATCTTAAAAGTCGTTTTATAAAATCGTGGATACTCTCTTCTGATTTAGTTTGGATGATATTTTTAGCAATTGCTGCAGTAATTTTTTCAACCAAAACGTCCTGTGTAAAATCGATAATTTCACCATACGTCAAGCCTATATTTTCACGCCCTAACGCATACAAATAGTCCGTACCGCTTAATTCAGTACGTCCGAATAACAAGGATTCAGCTTGTGCCGCCAATAGTATTTTTGAGGAATCAATATCGGTTTCTTGCGCTAAAAAATTGATTTGTTCTAGGCTATTAGCAATGTCGGTCAACGACAAGTCACTCATCCTTAGGATCGGCGCTACGGCGTTTATCAAGGCTTCATATTCAGATATCCCCTTGATAAGATCGCCGGTCGCCAATCGGATATCCAGGTTTTCAATTGCATTGCCGATGTAATCGCTTTTAACTGCCAAGTTTGAATGCGCAATGATCTTATCTTCCAGCGTTAAAAAACAAATCGTATCGGCATGTGATTTATCTCCGAAGACAAAGCTTTCCGCATCAAACTCAATTTGATAATAGCCTTCATTATTCGTAGCAGCAGAGCCAATCCACTGGAACCCTGGCATTTGCATGGTTTCACGGATACTTGTGACTTTGTTTATCAATAGAATCCCGCGCAAATCCACATCAAATGCCACGACCGAAGCTTGCACCACAGGCTTTCCAAGCGCGTCCAGAACATGCCCGCTCACTCGAAAGTCTTTATCAAGTAGTTGCTTATGCTTCAGAACCTCATTCAGAGTTTTAGCGGTGTTCTCATCAACGCGATCTGTTACCGGGATTTGAAAGGATTCCTGAAAACGCCTCAGTGCGTTGGAAGTTGTATCACCAAAGAAAGATGCAATCTGCTCATCATTCGAAATGAGAAAACCTAAGGAAGTGAGTGCCTGCTGCAAATTGGAAACTGCATTGCCTTGATCAAACTGGCGGATGGAAGAAGCAATAGCTTTCATTTTTTATCTCCTCGGTTGATACCACAGGAACCTGATCGATCAATTTTCATTAACCGCACAAATCATATTTTCTTGCGAAAATCTCCTCTTTTATCGGTCTGATAAAAGACATCACTGCTTGTATGAACTTATTGAACCAAGCTTTCATTATTACGATAAAATAAATTGGATACTTTGCGAAGTTTTTTAAATGCTATCAATGTCGTTTAACTGGTTCTTGCCGTGCTGAAAATCAGGTTCGTACTCAATAATTTGATGAGTATGAGCATATGCGAAATTTAATATTGTGTATATCCCTTTTCCCAGTTACTCGCTTTGGGTTGAGCTTACTCTAAGCTGCTCTCCCACTTCAGTTCATATCACATTATGAGAAAATCTTAGCGTCAGCAGGTATTGTCCTAGGAAACGGAGTAGATCGTTTTCCACCCGAGAGGGGATATCCAGAAAATACTTTGAACTTCGCTACAGATGTTTGTTAATCTGTCACGATTCTATTGACTTATTAAACGTATCGATTCTTTATGCCAATGGATAAGACGGCCCAACTCAGCAATCCAGAATCCAATAATATCAGGCCTAAACCTAAGCGCAGGCGCAGCCCAACAGTTCGCGCCGAAAAAGATAAACCGCAGAAACGGTTGAGAAAAAAACAAACCAGTGAATTCAAGTGGAATTTATTGCTGATCAGCTTAGAGATCCTCGGTTTGAGCATTATCGCGGTTTCGGCCATCATCGTGCTTTTAGGCTATTCCGCAAGCCGGTTCTCAGGCACCAGTTTTTTCAGCAGCCTGCTTCCGTTCGCTATCGGTGTATTAGCGCTGGTGTTGGTTGCTTACGTGTTACTCATCGGCTGGTGGAAGCTGAGAAAATGGCTACAAGCACGTTCTGAATTATTGACTCCGATCCTATTCCTTTCATTTGCCTTGCTAATCGCTTTTCTGGTTACCCATGACCAATTCACTCTGGCATATGGAAATTTCCGCACACTGGTGGGCGGCAAGGAAGAAGCAAGCCGGGTAACAATCTCACATCAAGTCTATGCAGCTTATCGCAGGCACAGTTCAACACAACTGCAAAAAATGATTAGCCGATCACAAGAATATCAACAAGCTATCGAAGATGCTGCCAGATCGTTCGATGTCGATGTCAATCTATTACAGGGCATTGCAGCAACAGAATCGTCATTCATACCCAGAGACAGTCGTGACGGCGGGCGCGGTTTATTCCAAATCACCCAAGTTCCGAAAACGGTCTTGGTTCAGGCGCATAAACGGCTGGGCACTGAAAAAATTTCGCTGGAAAACCCCCGGCACAACGCCTTTGTCGGTGCAGCCACATTCAAACACTACCTAGCCGAAATGAATGACGACCTCTTTTTGGGTTTATTAGCCTATAACATCGGCCCAGCTAACGGCGGTTTGCGCTTTATCATGCAGCAATACGGCGCCACCAATTTCACGACTATTCAGCCCTATCTACAAACGCTGCCGCGCGACTACCCAATTCGAGTATTGTCCTACTCCCTTGCATTCCGTCTCTGGCAAAAAGAAGGGAAATTGCTCGCTTACGAAGAAGGGAACAACGCTATCCACATACAGCGGATCGGTATACCAGGACTGAAAAACGGCTTGTAATTATTCAGCGCAATACGCAATTTATTCTTTTGTTATTAACTTTACTTCATCAACCAGATCATTTTCATCATAACTGACTTGAAAAGCCATCTCATCGCCATTAAACGTTATTTCGGCAGGTGTACCAACAAGCTCCCACAATCCCAATGTAGCAACACTTGCTGCGCCATGAAAGAAAGCCCTGCCTGCCTTGGCACCTGTACTATATCCTTGCACAAATTTAAAGATTTCGAACCGCTTATCATTTTTATATTCACTGATAACCGGGGCTCCAAACTCAGAGATCAACACTGCTCTTGATACGCCTTCTTTTAATAAGCTGATATCTTTCTTTTCCGGTTGTTTTGCCGCCATGAAAACAGAGCACCCGGAAACTTGCATAGTCAATATCACCAGCAATGCAGCCGATAATATAAACTTTATTAAATTAATCATAATTATCCTAACGTTACTCATCGAAATTTCCTACAATAAATTTAAGTAAGTGTTATTGTTAATTCGAATATTTCAGCAGTAAATCCTGATCGAGTAGCTGAAAAATCAAATCATTATGAATACTCACATAATCTTATGTACTAATTCTACTGGAATTATTCCATTGTTGCGTTGTTCTAGTGCATATCCAGAATCCAATTTCTTTATAACTTATAGTTATAAATTAATTAATAAATAGTATTTCTATTTATATCGTAAAGTTGTTATCTTACGTTTCCGTTAACCTCCACTACTTCATTGGGAAGTGTAAATGGTTATTAACCCCGGTTTGGATTCAGAAATTATGACAACCAAGAATACTGACAAAAAGATACCTGTAGATGTTGCTCAGGAAATTCTACGCGTTGTGGCTAGCATCGAATATGGATCAGTTGAAGTCGTCATACACGAGAATAAAGTTGTGCAAATTGAGTGTCGGGAAAAAATTCGTGTGAGTCAAAGCAGTTCTGGACGCAAAACATCGAAATCATAGTTGAATAAGTTTTGGATCTGATACTTCCAGATCAAGCCCATTTCACAAATAGCAACATAACACCGGCCAACAAAATTGGTGGTGAAAGAGTAAAGAGTCAGCAGTGACTCAGCCGGAATATCGGGAAGTTCATTAAGGAGAATATAGTGAAGTTTATTTGGTTTCTTTTACACATTGTAGTCGTTAGCACATTTACAAGCAGCCCAACCAATGCGGCTTCTGACGATAAGTCATATGCAAAACCCCAGGCAATGCTCCCAAGTATTGTCCGGGTAGCCCAACAAACTTCAGTTGATACCGGCAAGCCATTAATCGATAAATCATCGGGGCAGGCTAAACCATCTGAGCTGGAAAAATCATTGCCTGCCATTGTGCCGGAAGCAAAAGTGTCGGATGCAAAAAAACCAACCAGCTATCATCAGCGTTCCAACAGCTATGCAACCAACCCTGAATCTGATCCGCCACGTTATGTACGTCAATTAAGCGATATAGGTGTTGAGCGGTTTAAAGATATTACCTGGTTGGATGTCGGTCTCGAGCACCGTACGCGTTATGAATGGCGTAATAATGACATACGCCGTATTGAGGGTGGAGAGGATAACCCTTTCTTTTTGCGAAATCGCGCGTGGATTGGGATCAAGGATATTTTGGATCCATTCCGTTTCGCAGTCGAGTTCCAGGATTCCCGCGTCTATAACAATAAACATGCCATCACGGATCAGGAAAGAAATGAGTACGATCTGCTCAATGCCTACGGTGAGTTACATTTCAAAAAAGCACTTGGAGCCGATGACCGAGGAAATGATCGTCCAATTCGATTCCGCGTAGGCCGCATGGCCTATGAAACAACAGATCGGCGTTTTATCGCACGTAATGAATGGCGCAACACCACCAATACTTTTGAAGGCTTTCGCCTGAATCTGGGACGCGAAGCCAATGATTGGGAACTTGATCTGTTTGGTTTACAACCCGTTTTGCGTCTGCAAACTCAATTTGATAAGGCCAATGATCATTTATGGTTTTTTGGCGGGATCGGCACTTGGCGCAAGTGGTCTGAAATCGCTACTTTTCAGGCGTATTACCATGGTCAGAAACAAACGGCCGATCCGAATGGTTTTACAGCCACCAACCGGCTAGATCGGCAAATTCATATGCCTGGGTTCCGCATATACGGCAAGGCAGGCAGCATTCTTGATTTCGATGTCAGCTACAACCACCAGCTAGGGTTTTCCGGTCCCAATCGCGTCGATGCGCAAGGCTATACCATCGAAGTAGGACGAGGCTTTGAGCATGCTTGGAAACCTCGCTTCAGTGCTTTTTACGGCTACGCCAGCGGTGACAAAGATCCTAACGACGGTGTTGACAACCGGTTTGATCGCTTTTTTGGATTTGCACGGCCTTGGTCAGCCGATCACTATGTGATTTATGAGAACTTAAAGGCACCCAAACTCAGGTTTGAGATTAGTCCGACGCAGAAGCTAGGATTTGAGGTGGGTTATGGCGCATATTGGCTGGCCAGCAAAACCGACCGCATGTTCGATATCCTCGACGGCAACATCAGTAATACCATCAAGGATCCTGGATTCAATCGGGATCGCACTGGACAAAGCGGTAATTTCGGTGGTCATGCATTCGAAGGGCGCATACGTTATCAACCCACACCACGAATTAATACTATCCTCGGTTATACCCATTTTACATCGGGTGAATTCGTACAAAACCGTATCGCAGCAAATTCCTGCGCTACTAACCACTCGCACCCTTGCGTCGATCAACGCTCAGGCAACACGGATTTTTTATATTTTGAAGTGCTAATCAGTCTCTTGTAAATAATCTTAAATTTCTATTGGAGAAAAAATCATGACAATTAAAACATGGCTAACCACAAGTCTCTTGACGGCAAGTTTGATAATTAGCAGTAACGTATTAGCGGAAAAAACACTGCTTAATGTTTCTTATGACCCAACACGTGAGCTTTACCAGGAATTTAATGCTGCTTTTGCCAAACACTGGCGGGAGAAAACCAAGGAAACCGTCACAATCAAGCAATCTCATGGTGGCTCTGGAAAGCAAGCACGCTCTGTCATTGATGGTTTGGAAGCAGATGTTGTCACGCTCGCTTTAGCCAATGATATCAATGCTATCGCAGAGAAATCCAAATTGCTTCCCGAGAATTGGCAAAACCGATTAGCGTTCAACAGCACGCCGTATACCTCGACAATCATTTTCCTGGTACGCAAAGGCAACCCCAAGGGGATTAAAGATTGGGATGATCTGGCTCGACCTGGCGTAGCTGTGATCACACCCAATCCAAAAACTTCCGGAGGCGCGCAATGGAATTTCCTGGCGGCATGGGAATTTGGCAAACGGCATTATGGTGAGGACAAAGCACAAGAATTCATCAGTAATATATACAAAAATGTACCTGTGCTCGATTCCGGCGCACGCGGCTCAACCACAACGTTTGTGGAACGCGCCGTTGGTGATGTGCTCATCTCCTGGGAAAACGAAGCCTTTCTGGCACTCAAGGAATATGGTTCGGATAAATTTGAAATTGTAATACCATCATTGAGTATTCTTGCAGAACCGCCAGTAGCGGTAGTCGATAAAGTGGTTGATAAGAGAGGCACGCGTCAAATCGCTGAGGCCTATCTCCAGTATCTCTATTCCGAAGAAGGTCAGGAGATTGTTGCCAAGCATTTCTATCGTCCTACTAATCCGAAGGTTGCTGAAAAACATGCCGGTAAGTTTCCAAAGGTTGAGCTATTCAGAATCGACGATGCCTTTGGCGGCTGGAAGAATGCGCACAAAATCCACTTTGCCGATGGCGGCACATTTGATCAGATTTACTTGAAGTAATGACAACGTAGCGCACTGCGGTGCGCTACAACCCATAAAGGATTGAATATGAGCGTTCTAATTGTCGGCGGAGATTATGTAACATCGTTCAGACATCTCATTTCCACCCAGAACGATGCGCGTGTCGAACATTGGAGCGGCCGCAAGAAAGGGTTTAACAAGCGACAAATTCCAAATGAAACCCAGTTAGTTATTGTTATTTGCGACTTTGTTAATCATTCTCTTGCTAATTCGGTGAAAGAGAAAGCAAATCGTGGCGGTATCCCATTAATGTCTTGCCACCGTTCTGTTAACGAGCTGAAAGACAAATTGAATGCGCATCAAACAGATGAAGATTGTTGTTGTAGAAGTTTTTGCGAAGCCAAAAGCCAATTTCAAAAATTCCATTAATGGATCCAATTGGCAGCAGACAAAAATGATAGATCAGGCCAATTCAAAAAAATTGGTTTGATCTATCGCTAGCGACATCAATTTAAGTGGGAGTTGTTCCATGAATACATCAACAAACAAAACTTTCGTTGTCGGGGACGAATTTGAGCTCATTCAATCGGCGACTGATTATTCTCTGAATCGTGCTGAGAATGGCTGGATAAGCGGATATTTCTATCATTGCGAACTAACCAGTGTTTTTCAACCCATTTTTAGTACCACTCAGAAAAAAACCATTGGCCACGCAGCCTATGTACGTTCTCTATCAAACGGAGAAGTTGCGCTTTGGCCTTGGCAGGTTTTTTCCTTGGCATCAAAAGATGAGCAACTGGTTGATCTGGATCGGTTATGCTGGGCGATTCACGCGCTGAATTATTATTTCAACAATACTTCTAAAGTAGACAGCTTGTTTGTCGATGTGCATCCGCGACTTCTGGAAAGCGTTAAAGACGATCACGGCCGTGCATTTGAAAATTTTCTCGATTTGATTGGTATAAAAACCTCACGAGTAGTCATCGAAATTCCAGCCATCGTCAATCGTAACTGGAAACTGCTCCAGCATGTCATCACCAACTATCGTTCCCGTGGTTATCAAATCGCGGCTAATTACACCGGTACACGTAGCGATTGGATGACGGAACTGGGGAGTTTGTACCCGGACATCGTGCGTATTGAAGCACGCGATCTGGTTCTGCATGAAGCAATTGCGCCACTGACAGATACTATACATAGCTTTGGCGCCAGTATGCTGGTGCGAGACATCGAGACACCCGCGCAATTAATTGCTGCCAGACAGACTGGCGCGGATTATCTGCAAGGAAATTTACTCAGCAAATCGGCACATGCAATCGGAATGATTGAACTATTACCTATCCCAGAAAATTAACACTTAGACAGGTGTAAACAAGAACACAATGAATTTAACAGGAGTTAGATTTGAATACTTTTAAACAACACAGCATTTTGCCTGGCTTTAACCTGGCACTTGGATTTACCCTGCTGTATCTGAGCTTAATCGTACTGATTCCGCTTTCGGCAGCGTTTATCCGCACCGCCGAGCTAACCTGGCCGGAATTTTGGTCCATTGTCACCACACCGCGCGTAGTCGCTTCGTACCGGTTGACATTTGGCGCGTCATTCGCCGCTGCATGCGTCAATGTGGTATTTGGGCTATTAGTGGCATGGGTGTTGGTACGTTATCATTTTCCCGGAAAAAAACTAGTCGATGCATTAGTGGATCTTCCTTTTGCCCTGCCAACTGCGGTGGCCGGTATCGCGTTGACCGCACTGTACGCAGGCAATGGCTGGATCGGCCAGTTTCTTGAACCACTTGGTATCAAGGTGGCTTTCACGCCAATCGGTATTTTTGTGGCATTGACTTTTATCGGCCTGCCATTCGTAGTACGCACCGTGCAGCCGGTGCTTGAGGATATTGAGTCCGAGCTGGAGGAAGCAGCAGCGACACTCGGCGCCAATCGCTGGCAAACGTTTACCCGGGTAATTTTTCCGGTAATTTTTCCTGCGTTGATGACCGGTTTCGCGCTGGCTTTTGCACGTGCGATTGGCGAGTACGGATCGGTAATTTTCATTGCCGGTAACATGCCAATGATCTCTGAAATCACACCGCTACTGATTGTCACCAAACTGGAACAATATGATTATGCCGGTGCCACGGCATTGTCGGTGGTGATGCTGGTGATTTCTTTTATTCTGTTACTGATCATTAATCTGCTGCAGTGGTGGAGTCGGCGCCGCAGTACTATTACCTGAGAACAACTATGTCCACGATTACATTTCCCGCATCCGGAGAAACTTTTAGGCAGCGAGCCACGCAAGAGCCTGCCTGGGTACGCCGGTCCTTGATTGGATTGGCGCTAGCGTTTCTAACGCTATTTCTTTTCATTCCACTGATTTCGGTTTTTTATGAAGCGTTCAAAAAAGGCGTAGAAGTTTATTTTGCTGCAATCACCGATCCTGATGCTGTTTCCGCCATCAAACTGACGCTGATCGTAGCGGCGATCGCGGTGCCGTTGAATCTGGTGTTCGGTGTTGCCGCGGCCTGGGCGATCGCTAAATTTGAATTTCGCGGCAAGAACCTGTTGATCACGCTGATCGATTTGCCTTTCTCCGTATCTCCGGTGGTTTCAGGGTTGATTTATGTGCTTGTCTTTGGCCTGCAAGGATGGTTGGGGCCTTGGCTGGCAGAGCATGACATGAAAATTATTTTTGCTGTTCCCGGTATTGTGCTGGCAACTGTTTTTGTGACGGTGCCGTTTATCGCGCGTGAGTTGATTCCACTGATGCAAGCGCAAGGCACTGAAGAAGAAGAAGCGGCCGTGGTGCTGGGAGCGAGCGGTTGGCAAACCTTTTATCAAATTACGTTACCCAATATCAAATGGGGATTGCTGTACGGCGCAATCTTGTGTAATGCTCGGGCGATGGGAGAGTTTGGCGCGGTATCGGTGGTATCAGGGCATATTCGCGGCAGTACCAATACGATGCCGCTACATGTCGAAATTCTCTACAACGAATACAACTTTGCAGCTGCCTTTGCAGTGGCCTCATTGCTGGCACTGCTGGCATTGGTGACGCTGGCATTAAAAACACTGATCGAATTCCGCAACAAACAACATCAAAAATCAAGAGGTCACGAATGAGCATTGAAGTCCTTAATCTCTCAAAACAATTTGGCACTTTCACTGCGCTGCATGATGTCAACTTGCAAGTACACTCCGGTGAATTGCTGGCGTTGCTGGGCCCTTCCGGTTCGGGAAAAACCACGTTACTGCGCGTGATCGCCGGACTTGAAACAGCCGATAGCGGTCAAGTGCTATTCCACGGTGAGGATGCCACCGATCAACATGTCCGTGAACGTCAAGTTGGTTTCGTATTCCAGCATTATGCCTTGTTTCGCAACATGACTATTTTCGAAAATGTCGCTTTTGGCTTGCGCGTGCGCCCCAAGAAATTTCGTCCTGCCGAGACGGAAATCCGTGATCGGGTTATGAAGTTATTACATCTCGTGCAGCTGGATTGGCTGGCAGATCGCTATCCTCATCAGCTCTCAGGTGGTCAGCGTCAACGTATTGCGTTGGCACGGGCACTGGCGGTAGAACCCAAAGTGTTATTGCTGGATGAACCTTTTGGCGCATTGGATGCTAAGGTACGCAAGGAATTGCGCTCCTGGTTGCGCAGATTGCATGATGATATGCATATCACCAGTGTTTTCGTGACACATGATCAGGAAGAAGCGCTCGAAGTCGCCGATCGGGTGGTTGTCATGAATGAAGGCCGGATTGAACAAATCGGCACCCCGGATGAGGTATATGAACAACCCGCCAGCCCCTTCGTCTATGAGTTTCTCGGCAATGTAAATCTGTTTCATAGCCGTCTGCATCGTGGACGCGCCTGGATTGGTGACATCGAAGTGGACGTACCGGAACACGCGGAAGCTGACGAACTTACGGCAGTCGCCTACGTACGCCCCCATGAAATCGAAGTTGAGCGCACGCAGAATGGTGAAGCGGCATTGACAGCCCGTGTCGTTCACGTTCTTTCCGTGGGCCCGATTGTTCGACTGGAATTAGTACGTATCAACGACGCAGACAAAACCCCGATCCAAGTTGAAATCAGTAAGGAGCGTTTTCGTGAGTTACAACTGATAAAAGGCGATGAAGTATTTATCAAACCACGCCGTCTTGATTTGTTTCCCAAACAGCAGAGTCGCGTCAATGATACGGCACAAGCACAGTAAAGCGTTTTGGATCATTACCCTAAATAAATACCAGTAAACAATCAAACTTTGAGAGCTTAGGGAAATTCTACGTTTGCTACATTTCACGACATGCTTAAAACATGGAGGAGAATATGCCTTTACAACAACTCGTACAATATTTTAACGATCGCTTCGAGGCCGAACATCAGTCCAATATTCGTCCCTTTATTTTGAAAAAGGGATTGGTCAGCGGAATTTTCGGACCAGTTCAGATCGGCAGTGTCTTCGAGCCTGTGCGCCGAGCTGACGATAATGAAAAACTTGCCGGTCATATCGCACAATTGTCAGTCACACCCTATGACAACAGCCAGCATAGTCAACAATCCACAGAAATCGGTGATTTACTCACACATGCTATTACTCAGCCTGCCGATTTTCAATCCATTATCAGCTTGGACCGCCTATGCCGTACTGTTCACATGTTGAATTATCTCACTTACTCACATAAAGGCGGCGTACTTTTTCTAGACGTTGATCCAAGATCATATACTCGGTATTCAGCAGGATCATGGAGTTTATTTTGAGGAAATTATTATCAAATGCGGATTAGCGGTTCAAAATATCGTCATTTCGATGACAGTGAATAGTTTTTATGCGCTGCATCATACCCAATTACTGGATGGTTTAAATAATTATCGTCAGCGCGGCTATCAAATCGCCCTCAATATCGGCTCACTGTACGCTGCCCATGGACTTCGGGATTTTATCGACAAGTTATCAGCAAATTATCTACGTATTAGCGCACCCAATGCTGAAACCAGCCAGCATTCAAACAGTAGCGAGCTTTCGACTCTTAACGCATTAACAGAACTGCAAAACTTAATTGGCGGACAGACAATCTTGCAACAAGTGAAACAAAAAAATCAGGCTGATATTGCTATTTCTGCACGCTTTAATCTGGCTCAAGGCGACTATTACGACAAACTGGTTACAGATCATCTGAGATGCTTATGATAGAGCATTTTATCTCTACGGGTCCTTGGGGCGAAAGCTAGTTAAAAACCAACAAATTGAAGCACCCAGGAAATACCCCGCTGCTTGCGGCGGCATACTTTATTGAAAAATAGTCTTACCGCATGTTACAATTGAAATTGCAGCATTCCAGTGTTAATCAATCATTACAGTGCGTTGCATCATTGCAGAAATACCTTTGGATTCTTATTGTAAGATTTAAGCACGCTATATCAAAATGCATCATACGATACCACTGATTTTCCAGTGCTAGAAATACCTACGCAATATCCAGACAAATCTATTACCCGCCAAAATTCTTTTACCACATCCGGTCGCCAAAATTCGATCTAAACCAAACAATCTCAATCTGCATTTTCTTGACAAAACGTACAGCATCTCTATAATCCACCCTTTATTTCTGAAGTGATACAAGTCGTACAGCAACTTCATATTGCGGGAATAGCTCAGTGGTAGAGCACAACCTTGCCAAGGTTGGGGTCGCGAGTTCGAGCCTCGTTTCCCGCTCCATTTTCCTAAGAAAATGGCTCTTGTGAAATGTTATTTTATTGTCGGAAATCGAATAGTCACTTACTGGTTTTTTTCTGTAAGGCTTACAACACATTTAGAAGTTATGCAATAATGGCGGGGTGGCAGAGTGGTCATGCAGCGGCCTGCAAAGCCGTCTACGCCGGTTCGATTCCGACCCCCGCCTCCACCGATCTGATATTTCTATCGCCCGGGTGGTGAAATAGGTAGACACAAGGGACTTAAAATCCCTCGGGCTTAAACCGCCCATGCCGGTTCGATTCCGGCCCCGGGCACCATTATCAATAAGTTAGCTGAGCTTACTTCAAAATAATCGTGGTAGTTTGTTCTGCAAGAATCTAATCTGTTTCACAATTCTGATAGAAACATAAATTTTAATAGCTAAAAAATCCTGAACTGTTGATAGTTTGACAAACAAAATCGTTTAACCTCAGAATTCGGATAAGTGCTGAACACACCACTACAACAAGCGAGTAACCTCGAGCCCGAAAATCGTCGTTATTTAAATTTATTAATTGTTTATGCTCTTTGGTAGTGAGCAACAATACAGTACCGATGCGAGCCGGAAAAGTTGCGAGCCGTTTGCTCCGGTGTTCAAGTACCTGACCGCTCCTCTGAACAGGGAAAAAATTTGAACATAATTGCAAGGAGGCCAGTCAATCAGATAGCGTGATCACGCCTGTCGTATTCAGTTTTAATTCCTTATCAATTCTCGCAGAAGCTGATGAGCATGGTAATGCTCGATTTACTGCCAGTGATGCATACATGATACTTGGTTATAAAAATTGTCGCCCGTCGATCAATGATAAATGATCATTGTCGTGCGGATGGTGTATCGAAACGATTCACTATCGAGAATTGGGTGCAGGCAAGAAACAATATTCATCAACGAAGGCAATCTATACCGCCTAATCATCAAGTCCAAGAAATCGGAAGAAGAAAAATTTGAAAGGCTAGCGATGGAAGAAATCCTCCCGGCCATTCGCAAAACAGGAAGTTATTCTGGAGCTAAAAACAGATCGCCGGAAAACCCCGCAACTACACCAAAATGCTACGACTACACGCGCCAACTGTTGGAACAACCGCATTTCACAGCACCGATCCGGCCGTACAGGCTCAGCATATCGATGTTCGGCCACTAGAAATAATTTTCATCCGCGCTGCTGCAACTGCTGCTTGAACTGAAAATGGACGACCACAACATCGAAGCACCATACAATGCACACATCACCACGCGCAAAGCAGCGATCACGGCCAACCGCGCACTCGATGAAATCATGCACACCGCACTCAGCGCGCGCGCATCCAACCAGCACGGCAGAAAATTAATCTCCCTATGTTAACCAAACCAAAAACAGGAAGCCATCATGTAAACCCATACCGGAATAAATATTACACACGTCAAATGAGTAACTGTCCGGATTCTTCCCGGGCAGCTTAAGTGAAAGAATTGCAAGAGGGAATGAAATGATTAATAAAATATTTTATGGTTTAGCAGTCTTGTTAATGGTTCTTGTAATTGCATGGGGCGGATCGTGGTTATATCAAGCTATATTTAAACAATTCACTAAAATTATTTCATGACGAAACAATGAGGTAATTATGAGTTTTAAAGTCTGGGTAAGTGTTTAGAAATTCTGATGAAAGATAAAAATGGCTGAATGGAAAGAATGGAACGGATCCAGAGAGCAGTTGGATGAAATGCGTACTGCTAAAGAAGGTTTTATCTTGCGCGGTATTGAGCATGCCTATGAAAAAGAAATCACATTTCATAATATAAGCGGTCTTTCTTGTGTGGATATGTCGAATGTAACGCATTACCTAATCTGTCAGCCTGTTCCTCAATTCGAAATGAGAGTAAGGCAGGCGCAGACAGGTCAGCCGGTTTGGTGGAGAGCAAAAGATAATTACGGTGAGGGTGATTGTGGTTGCGTCAATATACCTTGGGATTATTTGGGTTTTGATTTCTCTTTCACTCCATTCAATGAGGTCAAATCATGAGCGAAAAGACAAAAGTTACTTTGTATACAATCCTTTTATTAGCTATATTAATAACGTCGTTTATATATTCTAATAACGAAAAAGAATCTTGTGAATCGATCGGTGGCGCTTATGGTAGGCAGCCCATGACCTGGTCGTATGAATGCATAGTACCCAATTCTACTCAGGCAACACCATGAAAAATTGGTAAAAATTATCGAAAGACCGAGAACAATCAAATACTTGATAATGAGTATTTTCCTAGACCCATCTGATGTTGTATATCACATGAGTTGGTGTTCAGCATCATCGTACGATTAATCAGACCAATAAGAATCTCTATCTAACATAGTAAAGATTCTTTACTTTTCCGGTATCGTCAATTCTCATGCAATCTCCCCATTAGGGGCGTAGAATCAACTGTGCAATGATCGAACTTTGCAAGAAATATCATCCATTATGAACAACTTGTAAAAAATTGTTTTCTTAAGGGAGAAAATCATGCCTCATGTCAGCGTACATTACAAAGTTATTATTCCCGCAGGCCATCATCGTCAACCGCGCAACGCCAATGGAGAGCTCGAGCCTTATCCATCCAGTGAAGTTGATGTCGATGAACCGGGAAATATTTCGCCACTATACGTCCCTGAAATACAATATACATACAATGGCGCTATCGGTATGGCTCATATGTTATTCTGGAGCGTAACTGATGGAACGCAAGGACAAACTTATCCGGCAGGAACATTAACTCAATCAGTCGGCAGCAGTCCTTTAACGATTACCGCGTGGTACTACCCCACAGGCGGGGGTGGATCCGGACCCACCGTCATTATTGACGATGCATTCTCGGCCATCAAAGGGGATTTCATTGATGATACTTTTGTCACGGTAACCAGTGATCCGAGTCTCACGAGTCAAGCCAATGTTGTCGGCGTCGTGCCAACCACCAAGGCACAAACTCTGCAAGCATCAGCGTCGGTTAATTCCACCACCGAGCCATTTTCCAAATGGATATCCTATGGTGCCGGAACAGCAAACAACAATGTGATCAATGCGCCAGCCGGTGCAACTGGGATAGCCATTGCGGTTTATGAAAACTCCAATGTCAATATTCCAAAAATAGATCCAGATGCCTTCGGTGCTATTTATGGAACCATCATCGGTGGTGTAGCGGTTGATGGCGGTGGGGCAATCATCATCAACGGCAAACCTCATCCCGTTGATCCATGGGGTCCGCTGATGATCAGTCTCGCTAACGCATCTCTAGCATCAGCAGCAGCCAAACATTTGGGTCGATCAACGCAAGCGGAGATGCAAAAGATTGCCGCTCAATCCGTACTTGATGCAATCAAAGTAACTGTACCCAAGATAGAAAAGAGAATCAAATAGCCTGTCCTCAAAACAATTGATTCTTCCTTCCGGGAGAATCAATTGTTCCAAGACAATCCACTCAACTACTTATTCATCCATTTTCTCACGCCCCATATCTTCTAAGGCCGAAAATTCAAGCCCCTTAATCTCCTGCAACGATTTCCCCGCAATTCCTTGAAGATCTCCGTACATTCCAACAGTCGCTCCCATCACGCGCTCAATCTGTTCCTCGCGCTTAGCCCATTGTTTCATGATAGCTTTGCGCTCTTTATCCAGATCTTCCTGCATGGTGGAAAATGCTTCAACGATGGCTTCCACGCGTTGGCGGAAACGCGGGCCGGTGAGGTATTGATAGACCATTTCGGTTTTGGTTTGCTGACCTTCGGAGGATTGGCGTGCCAGAGCTATTTCCAGCAAGGATTGGCGCAGAATCATCGCCACCGGCAGTGCAGCGCGCGGGTGCGTGACCCAAACGCCTTCGATCATTTCGAAAGTTTCGATGCCTTTCGGCAACACCTGACTGACGATCACGGCGATTTCTGCTTTCGCCGTGCGCTGATCATCACGAAGTTTTACCAGCCAGGGATCGCTCCAATTCTTAGTGCGTTTGAATTCCCACAAAATAGTGCCTCCGGCCTGACCGCCTGCACCGATCACCCGGTGCAACACATCCCCGCCAAATTCACCTTTGGGTACCGGTTCGATGGTATCGAAAGGAAATTTGCTACGCAGTAAGTTCTCCAGTTCAAGTTCCTGGACTTCCCCTTGTAATTGCTGCGAACCCTGCTCGGCTCTGCGCTTGAGGTCTTCGATCTGCTTCTGCATCGCGGCAATGGTCTGTTCTTTTTCCATCACCTTGAATTTCTGCTCGTTCTCGGCTTCTTTCTTGGCGAGTGTACGGACTTCGGTCAATCCGTCTTGCACCCGCTTTTCCACGGTGAGCTCCAGCTCACGCTTGGCATCGTCGAGTTCGCGTTGCTTCTTGATGAGTTCAGCTTGCGCTTTCTGCGCTTCCGCCAATTTTTCGTCGCGGGCTTTGAGCACTTCTTGTAATTCAACCAGCTCGCGCGCTTTGCTTTCCAGCTCGGCAGCGCTGGCCTGCTTAGCCTTTTTGGATTCCTCCGCAATCACGCGGGTACGCTCCGTTTTCAACTGTTCAGATACTTGATCGGCCACCTGATCTTCGAGCTTGCGCTTGTCTTCCGAAAGCTGCTTTTCCTTGTCGCGTATGGTTTGTTCGCGTTGGATGATCTCAGTATCTTTTAGCGCTAGCCGTTGCTCAAACTGCCTGCGTGTAGATTCAATCAGCGGCGCCGCCAATGATTCGGTGAGCTTGATTTCCGTTTTACAGTTCGGGCAGACAATCGTTGGTTCTGTCATAACAATATTTTCCCTGTTTATACCGGCGATAAGTTAGCGAAGAAACGAGTTTCATGTTTTGAAATATTACACTGTATTTATAATGAGTGCTTATAGGTTATTGAAGTAACCAGTGCTTTTGAAGCCTTGCTGGAATCTCGATTTTTGCATACTGAGCTGCCGGCACGAATCCAATTATTTTTTCGGCAATCTTTGCCGGTCTTGCCGCCTATCCACTATAAAAAACCAAGTAAAAAAGGGCTAACGCAGTCAGCGTATGCCCTGCCGCAGACTGGCATGATCATTGCAGTCAACAGTTACAGCAACTCATTATAAATTCTCAGCGCTAAATATTCAGGAATCCCTATGAAAAATAAATTCGAGAGCTTGGAGCTCGGCCAATTCATCCCTCTGCATTACCATCACAATATGTTGAATGACACTATCCGAATGGCAGGCTTTAAAGAGGCAATTAATTTGGTGGTCAAACCCGGCGCGAAGGTGCTGGAACTGGGTGGCGGTACCGGCGTGCAGTCCTTTTTTGCCGCACAAAAAGCGCAGAAGGTTTATTGTGTCGAGCGCAACTCCGAGCTGGCAGGTGCTGCTCGCAGACTTCTTGCGCAAAACGTCAATGGAAACAAGGTCGAAGTAATCCAGGCAGATGCGCTACATTACTTGCCACCGGAACCCGTCGATGTGGTGATCTGTGAAATGCTGCACACCGGTTTGTTACGCGAAAAGCAGATGCCCGTTATCGATTCCTTTAAAAAACGTTACTGGGAAAAGTTTGGCGGCCCCCTTCCGATCTTTGTGCCAGAGGCCAGTATTCAGGCCATTCAGCCGATAGAACAGAATTTCCATTTTGAAGGTTTCTACGCACCAACAATTTTATTTCAAGACCCCTGTTCAATTCAGCAGAGAAGTAAAAACCTCGGAAATCCTGAGGTATTTCAGCTACTGTCTTACGCGGAACCATTTAGCCAAACCTGCCATTGGGATGGAGAAATCATCATTGCCGAGAACGGTCAACTCAATGCACTACGACTCATCACCAAAAATATTCTAGCCATTAATATGCTGACACACAGCACCGTCGATTGGCATACTCAATACATTATCGTTCCACTACCCACGCCAATCCAGGTTTCCAAAGGCGACCATATTTCAATACGCTTCAGTTACCAAGGTGGCGCTCCCCTTAACGCACTGTCAGATTCATTGGAAGTTCGCCTTGTCAGTAAGCGGGTTCCGGTCTTGGAGTTAGCACTCGAGGCTTTAAATTACCCATCGAAGTTTCAGTTGAATATTACTCAAATGCGCCATCACTGATCCATACATCACAAGCAACCCCTAATTGTGGGTAGCTATTTCTTCAGAGGAAACTCTGATGGACTGAAAAAATAGCAGACAAGAAAAACCCGCCTTATAAGGCGGGTTTTTTATTTATTTGACCGAATAATTTAATAAGAGTGATTTATTTTTAAGCTTTCTTGTTACTCAATGTGAAGCCTATTAATCCCAACCCTACTAACAACAGCGCATAGGTTTCTGGTTCTGGCACCGGATACAGCCGCATGTTGGGTGTCGCATAGAGGTCATAGCCAATACTTGCGGCCGGGAAGACCAGCATCGGGCCATAGGAATAGAGACTGGCATTATCACCGATTGAAATCATTGGATTGACCGTTAGAGTGGTTGGCGGCGCATTGCTGTAGCGGTATCCGTCGCCCGCCGAGGCATGGTCGGCCAATACAGACTGAGTACCCGCAGCTAATGCGTAAACGCTGCCAAGCGTGGCGTAACGATACTCTCCGATCAGATCACCTGCCGCGCCATCGGGAACGGTCGCGGTGGCGGGAAGTGTACCAGACAGATCATACCGTCCTACGTCGTGTGCATTGAAGAGTCCATCCAGGTCCTCATCGTGGTAGTCAAGTGCGGTCAGGTTGCTAGCTGACTCAGCGGTGGATTTGAAACCCACGGTTACAGGGCTATCGAAACCGAAAAAATCCGAATTCATGACAGAATACGCCGGGGTATCGATCGCAAGTGCTGAAGAAGCGCTGCATAACATTACCAAGGCGAGTACTATTCTCCCTTTCGAGCCGGCAATAAAAGAATATTTCATGATCATTTTCTTTGTATTATTCAAATTTTGTTTATGGACATATCAGTGTCACATTAAAATTCAATCAACTACAAACCATAGTCGCAGTCTAAAATTTTTATCTGTTTATCTGTAATTACATTGCCCTTCTACAGACAAAAATCTTTCAGAGGACAATATTTTTATACAAACTGGACCATCTAAAAGCATATGGCCCGATCTCTGAAGTAAATCAACTAAATACCTCATTTAAATTTGATCACAATACCGATCCAGTAGATATAGTTGCCATGTCATTTTCAGCCAGTACATCTGTACTATAATAGTCATACTTGGGAAAATCCTATGTTTTAATCAGCATTTGCACAAATCAGATGCCGAACAGAAAACCAAATAATTCTTATGAAATTAGTAATCTATACTAACTTTCTTTAAATTAGACACCTCGCTGTAAGCAGCGGAATGCTTTACTGCTTTTCCCATTGACGCGGGGCTGGCATTTCTTGGAATGTTGATCGCTGCAGAATGAGCGGTAAAGTCTAACAATACCGGTATTTTCAGTGCCGACCGACAATCATCATTAATTACCCAACTTGGGGGATTGTTCCATCATGAGAAACATCAGAATACTAACCATGAACATTCAAGCGCAGGCCTGGCCAGCAGGTCCTCACAGCGATGCCGAATGGCGTGCAAAAGCTGCGGTTAAAGCACTGGATCCGGCAAATTTTTCTTTTGATGAGCATCCCGATGTCGTGGTATTCAATGAGGCGGATAATGAAGATGCGAAAGAGATTTTGGAGGCGGGTCTCAAGGACATGTATCCTCATTTCATTGTGTCGTTCAATGGCAGCAGTGGTGACTTGAACGATGGCGGGCTTGCCATATTCAGCAAATTTGGGTTCCGAGAATTACCGCCCTCGGCGCATAATTTCTCCAACAATCAAAGCCGGTTTTATCCTTATCGAAGTGTGGGAATATCCGGTATGTTTTACCCCATGAGCGCGAGCGATGACGGTTTGGCGGAAAAAGGCGTAGCGATCGTGCAAATCAACACCGGCTTACACTTTGAAGTCGTGACCATCGCCTTGACGCACTTGCAGGCTTTTTACGAGGAAGTCGGCGAACATCACACCATCCGCCTGCGGCAATTGAAAGTAATCGAGGCCGGGCTCATCGACCTCATCGGCGCGCCGGAAGATAACAGCAACTGGGATAAAGTCATCGTGCTGGGCGACTTGAATATCCGCGGCGATATACCGCCCTACTCCACCGATGGTCATGGCGAATGGACCAACGTATTCATCAACAACGGCGGCCCGTACAATAACACCTCACAAGGTATTACTGTAAGACAAAACCAGCTGATTTTTACCGAGCAATTAATCGATGGCTGGCGCACTTTTATGACGCCGCCAGGCGCCTTCATGGAAACGGATCCAGGCTTGACCAACACCAATCTAAAAGAAGGCGAGCATTTGCCTGCACTGTTGAAAGAACGCTTGGATTACATCTGCTTCCCGAAGCAGCGAACAGACGGCATGGGAGAAGCGCCCCGCCGCCTCGTTGCCCAGCACATGCGGATCTTGCCGTCCAATTTCTCCGCGCTTGATATGGCATTCGAAAGAATCCAAAGTGATCACAAGGGTATTTTAGCGCAAGTGCATTGGCATTTTACCTACAACACGCCCAATCAGGCCAAAGTACAGGGAGATTTTGTGCATTTCCAGGCTCCGGATTCATTGGTAAAAGTAAATATCGCCAATGATCTGAAGATCCCATCACTCGGCGTGTTTCAGTGGATATATATCAAAGAGCCCGGTACTTACACATTCAATTACAGCTCTAATCTGGAGGCCTCTTTTTATTATGAAAACAGCATGTCCACTAAAATTGACCCATTTAATAAAGTGAAGCTGGGTGAATTGGGTCTTGATAATAATTGGTTGGAAGGTCTATCGCGGGAATTCGGCCTTTCTGAAGTGGGTGATCAAGTCGATGTGCATAGGCCGATGTTTATCAAGCTTAAGGCTACTGAAAATGAAGATCAATTTACCGGCAATATTGCTTTTTCCTTTATCAAACACACCGGCGAAAATCGATTCTTAGCCATCGGCTTATTGGCCAATGACATCCCCAAAGACCCTCGATTGCCGATTGGCCAAAAAAATGGCGCAAAAGATGAATGCTGGTTCAGGGCACCACTTGCGGAACAGTTATTGAGTGGTAATCCCTATCCGGTACAGTTTTACATCAAAAATGATTTTAGTCGAAAAATCCGGCTAGGTCTTTTCGAAGGTATCTCCGCTCCGGCGCCTTCTGAGCAAGTAATCAACGAAGATCTGCTCACGTTGATCGACTATGATCGTTCCGCCGATATCAAGGATATTTATATTTTGCTGGCGCGCAGCCAAACAACGGATTATGAATTCCTGGCGGGTTATCGATACAGCATTTCCTACCTGAACCACTTGGAAATTTACAGTATCGATGACCAAAGTGGTTTGGGTGCTGACGAAATCCATCTCACCATGGCCGCTGATGATATGGCGACTAATTTCTTAGATTTTGTGGATGAAGATTTTGACGATGACGAACGGCGAATGCTCAATTCCTATTTCCCTAAAAATGTCGCTTTTGCAAACCGGTTAAATGTCACTGTTTTTGAATTAGATAGCGGTGAAGACGATGATGGACCTTTCAATGGCACTATCCCTGCCTTGGCGAAAGGGGAAGACAAACGGGAATCGTCTATCATTATTCAAGCGGATGGCGCAGAGTATGAACTAATTTATAAGTTGAGTAGGCATTCCAATCGCTGAGTTTGGTTTTCAACAAGCATAACCGGTGACAGACCTAAAAGAAATCCACGTGCGCAGAGTACCCCTAGTTCTCGTTAGCTGTATGCACTATGTCGCAGGTGGTAATCATCGCTTTTTTCGGTCTCTTGACTCCTAACGGATCCAAAACGGCGTAGCGGCAAAGCAGATGACCGCTATGCCGTTGCCTGGTATAAATACCTTTAATCATTGGCAGTAATTTGCAAGCGTAAGTTCTATTTGGAAAACAAGATAATAAAGAAAAACTGAAATGACCAAGCAAAATTTGAAACTATTCGGTATGGAAGCGGAAAAAGGCAGGTGGATACTGGTTGTGATTGGATTATTAATCAATGTTTGTCTTGGATCCATTTATGCATTCAGTATTTTCAGAAAGCCTTTGGAGGCATTGTGGGGACTCACTTCCAGCCAAAGCGGTTATCCATTTATGGTGTTCCTAGCGGTATTCGCGATTGCGATGCCACTAGCAGGAAATTTAGTGGCGCGATGGGGTCCCAGAAAGACCACTATGCTTGGGAGCTTGTTGGTAGGTGCCGGCTGGATTATTGCCAGCTTTTCTCCGGATATTGCATTTCTGACCATTTTATACGGCGTAATAGGCGGAGCTGGGGTCGGCATCGTTTACGGCTGCCCGATTGCAGTCGTCGCGAAATGGTTCCCGCAAAAAAGTGGCTTGGCGATTGGCTTAACGGTCATGGGTTTCGGCGTATCGGCATTGGTAATCGCGCCACTCATGAAAGCGATGATCGATAATCCGGATATTGGAATACTCAATACGTTTCTTTACTTAGGGATCGCATTTTTAGTTGTAATAACACTTTTAGCCCAGCTATTGAGTTTCCCGCCAACTGAGTGGGCACCTGCGGGAGTAAAAACAGCTTCAGCTTCAGCTTCAGCTTCAACTGCAACAACACCAACTATAAACCTTAGCAGACAAGAAGTGCTGAGAACACGCAGTTTCTATGCGCTGTGGGCTACGTACACAATCGGGTGTTTAACTGGATTAATGGCAATAGGCATAGCATCTCCTGTTGGAACAGAAGTAGCCAAATTGGATGCAACGACCGCAGCGCTCGCTGTTTCATTGTTTGCGGTATTTAACGGCTTGGGACGGCCACTATTTGGAGCCATTACCGACAAGCTGGGCCCAAAGCACACAGCCATGATCTCGTTTGCCATGATACTGGGTGTATCTTTGCTGGTATCCTTTTTCGGACAAGGAAACGCACTGCTATACTTATTTGCATTCTGCGTGTTATGGATGTGCCTGGGTGGATGGCTTGCCATCGCGCCAACCACCACCGGAATATTCTTTGGAAAGAAACATTATGCACAGAATTATGGGCTGGTGTTTACGGCTTATGGTGCCGGCGCCATCCTAGGAACACTACTATCCGGTAATATCAAGGATATCACCGGAAGCTATTTGGGTGCATTCCCAATTGTTGCCGGGTTGGCAATTCTTGGAATGATCATTGCCGCTATTGGATTAAACCCCGTCAAAAACCAACAAACTGATTAAATTGTGAGCTAATAGGTACACGTTACTCCCTTTTGTCTCTCACACCCCTAGATGTTTAGTCCCACGATGTACTGGTGTAATATATGACCAGCTACGGAGGGAAGAGTTATGGGACAGATACTGCACGGAAGCGCCCGGACGACAGCGGCGGTGCGTCGAGCGATACAGCATAGTCAAGAGAGCCTGAATGTTCTGGCTGAACG